>DATGHB010000335.1:0-15480 GCA_035308265.1 Roseiarcus sp. | reverse complement strand
GTTCATTGGCGACGTCGTCGGGCGATCCGGGCGCGCCGCGCTCATCGAGCAGGTTCCGCTGCTGCGCGCCCGCTGGGGGCTCGATTTCGTCATCGTCAACGGCGAGAACGCGGCAGGCGGCTTCGGCCTCACGGAGGCGATCTTCGAGGACTTCCTCGAAGCGGGCGCCGACGTGGTGACGCTCGGCAATCACGCTTTCGATCAGCGCGAGGCGCTGGTCTTCATCGAGCATGCGCCCCGGCTCATTCGCCCGGCCAATTTTCCCCCGGGCACGCCGGGACGGGGCTCGACCCTCGTCGAGAGCAGGAGCGGCGCGCGGCTCTTCGTGGTCAACGTGATGGGCCGCATCTTCATGGACGCGCTCGACGATCCGTTCGCGGCGGTCAAGCGCGAGCTTGGGGCTTGTCCGCTCGGCGCAGCCTGCGACGCCTCGGTGGTCGACTTCCACGCCGAAGCCTCAAGCGAGAAATGGGCGTTCGCCCATTTCGTCGACGGCAAGGCGAGCCTGATCGTCGGCACCCATACGCACGCGCCCAGCGCCGATCATCGCATCCTGCCCGGAGGCGCCGGGTTCATAACCGACGTCGGGATGACCGGAGACTATGATTCGGTGATCGGCATGGAAAAGGACGAGCCGTTGCGGCGGTTCACGAGCAAGATCCCCTCCGGCCGCTTCGAGCCGGCGCTGGGGCCGGCGACTCTGTGCGCGGTCGCGGCCGAAATCGGCTCCGACGGCCTGACCAAGGCCATCGCGCCGGTCCGAATCGGCGGTCTTCTCGAGCCCGCCGAACCCGGTTTCTGGGCCTGATGGCGATCCCTAAGCGAACGATCGTCTACGATCTCGACGGGACGCTCGCCGACACGGCGGAGGACCTGATCGCCACCCTGAATTGGCTGCTCAAGAGGGAAGGCCTCGAGCCGATCGGGGTCGAAAGCGCCCGCTCGCTGGTCGGCGCCGGCGCGCGGGCGCTGATTAGGCGCGGCTTCCTGGCTTCGGGCAGGAGCGTCGAGGCGCCGAAGCTCGAGACCCTGTTCACCGATTATCTCGACCATTACGACGCCCATATCGCCGATCGCACCAAACTTTATCCGGGTGTCGAGAAGGCGCTTTGCGCCTTCGCGCGCTCAGGCGTCCGGCAGGCCGTCTGCACCAACAAGATCGAAAGCTCGGCGAAGCTCTTGATCGCGAAGCTCGGGATCGCCGAGCGCTTCGCCTTCATCTGCGGCCAGGACACGTTCGGCGTCGGCAAGCCGGACGCGAAGCCGCTTCTTGAGACCATCGCCGCTGCGGGCGGGTCGGCTGAGCGCGCGATCCTGGTCGGGGATTCCGCGACCGACATCCGATGCGCCCGGGCGGCGAACGTGCGCGTGATCGCGGTCGCTTATGGCTATGCCGACGTCCCGGTCGCCCAGCTCGAGCCGGACCGGGTGATTGCGCATTTCGACGAGCTCGCGGCGGCCTGCGACGCCGTTCTGACGGCGTGAGCATGGAGCCTTCTCGCCGCCCGTCGGCCCCAGTTTCGTTATAGTTTCGCGGCCCCGATCGAGGCGGCGCGCCTGGCGACGACAATGCAGCTGATCGGCAGCTGCTTGCGAATGGCGCGCTCGAGCGTGGCCCCGGCGAGAGGGAAAGCCGCCGTGCGGGCGATCGTCAAGCCCGCGGATCTCACGATCTCCTCAGCCTCGGCGACGCTCCGCAACAGAAACAAATGGTCGGGAGCAGGACCGTTCGCCGGAACGTTGATCCAGACCGTTCCGTCAGGCGTCAGCAGCTCGCGGATGATCTGAAGCGCGAGAAGCGGGCGCTCCAGGTGCTCCAGCACCTCGCTCAATACGACGGTGTCAAACCGGCCTCGGTTCGCCGCCAACGCGCCGTCCGAATAGAGATCGGTCAGTCTGAGGTCGACGCGATCCGATTGCCCGAGCATGGCGAGGATGCCGCGGACATGGGCGACCGACGTTTCGCTCACGTCCCAGGCCGTACAGCTCCCGAAGGCGCCGAAACGGAGGGCGAGATGCAGCAGCATGCCGTGCCCGGGACCGATTTCGAGATGACGGCCGCCAGCGAGCGTCTCGGGAAGATAGGTCTTCGCGAAATCGTTCATCGCGCTCGCGTGGTTGAACCACAGCGCGTCCGACACGAACAGTCCGTTCATGTAGCGGGGCATCAAATCGCCGTTGGCGTAGACCTCGCGATTGGCCTCCTCGAAGGTCTTCAGGCGATAGTCCCCGACCCGGGCGAAATACAATTCCTCCGGATAGACAATCTGTTCGCAGAGATAGCGATAGTCCTCGGCGAACAGCCTGATGTCGCGCGACGTCGACTCGGTGAGGCGAACGAGGAGGCCCGCGATGATCTCCGTGGTGTCCATGACCTCGCGCGACCGGTTGGCGAAACTGGCCCGCAGAAATTTTGCATGCTCCGGCCAGGCTGAGATCACAGCATCGCAAACCGCCGCCGTGGCGGGCCCTAGTCCCGCCGGGCCGTCAAAACCTGTTGTTTGCCCCATCAAGATTCGCTCTCTCTTGTCGGTGAACTTCAACACGAGTTCGGGCGCGGCGGCGACCGCCTCAGATCGGCTGCACATATTCCACGATGATTCCGCGCGTGGCGGAGGGCAAGAGGAAGTTGCAGAGAAAGGGACCGGCGCCTCTGATCGGCTTCGGTTCGAGCATCGGCATGTCGCGGCGCGCGAAATCTTGGGCGAGCGCGACGAGGTCCGGAACCTCGAAGGCGATATGATGGAGTCCTCCCGCGCCCTTGTTGAAGCGTTCCAGCGGCCCCCCGTTCGGAATCACGAATTCGACCGGCGAGCGGCCGGCGGCTTCGGTGAAGATGCAAAGCGCGTGAAAGGTCTCGACCGAGCCGCGGCTCACTTCGCTGAGGCCGAGCAGCGCCATCAGGGTCTCGGCGGCTTCGACGTCAGGCTGCACGACGCCGACGTGATGCAGCGGCGGGTTCTTGAGGATCATTTCGCCTTGCCGAGCTCCTTGCTGATGGTGGGAGCCAGCCAGGCGGTCAGAATGCCCGCCCCGTGCGCCGTCAGATGCCCGTAGTCGGCGTACCACTCCGGATGGCTGGCGAGGAACGCGGCGTCGATGACGTCGCCGAACTCCTGGTAGAAAGGCTCTTCCTGAATGGTGTCTGAGTCGGAGTAGAAGGGAAGGTTCAGGAACACCAGCCGCGTCCCCCTCGCGCGCGCGAGCTCCGCGATCTCCCTGATGTAGTGACGCTCGTCGCCGAACTCGACATCCCTGAGAGAGGCGGGCAGGATCGGCGGCCTCATGCCCTTTTCGAGCTTGTGGACCCCGCGCATCAATTCGGCGTGCGAAGCGGGGACCGACCCGGAGCTGTTCGGGAAGAACTGGGCGCCGGTCGTGTCGATGTTGGAGCCTCGGTAGGTCGCGGGGTCGAAGGTCTTGGTCAGCCCCATCAGCGGGGGCCAGAGGTCGGCCAGGAAAAGCTCCATCTGCCGATAGGGCAGATAGATGAGGTTGGAGAGATAATTCAGATTGATGAAGTAGCCGGGATCGGCGACCAGCCAGCTCGGGGCGACATACTTGAACGCCGGATGCCCGAAGCGGGACGGCTTTTCGGTGACCCCGAGCACCAGGACCTTCGGGCTCTTCGTCTTGAACAATTCGCGCGCGGCCGCGTAATTGATGTCGCGTCCCGCCTCGGGAAGCGAGAAATTGACGACGTGGGCGGGCGTTCCCAGCTCCGTCAGGGCCGCCTCGAGTTTACGGCTGTCGACGTCCGCCGCCGAGCGGGAGGGGCCGAGGACCGCCACGTCGATCGGGGTCGGGTCAAAGTTGGTGCGCTCGTAGATCCAGCGGGCGTTCTTCTGGATGGTGCCGTCAAGCAATTGCCAGCGCTGATAGGGATCGTCAGGCAAGAGCGCGGCGGCGACCGCGGCCAGGAAGGCGATCCCGAGGATCAACAGCGTTTTGCGGCGCGCGTTGAGCTGAAGCACGATCTCCTCTCAGAAATTGAAATAGAGGAAAATCGCCTGGCCGCGCTGAATGAACATCACGCCCAGGAAAAGCGTCACGCCGGCGAAGAGAAGTCCGGCCCAGTTCGGCGCCCAGGTCCAGCTCAGCATTGCCGGCGCGACATCGACCCATTCCGCCGCATTGTAGGCGGGGACGAACCGCCGCATGATCTGCTGGGTGTTGGGCATGAATGCGACGATCGCGACGCCGAGAAGGATGACCACGGCGAGTTCAACCCCCTGCTGCAGGCTCATGTTGGGATCGTAAGCGCCGTTGAGCCCGATCGAACCCCGCCAGACGCTCACCGCATCCCTGACGCTGGCGGCGCGGAACATCACGTTGCCGTACCCGATCGCAAGGAGGGTGATCAGATGGTACAGCGCTTTTTCAAACCTTTTTTCGATGAGCGGCGGCAGCCCCTGCCTTCGACGTTTTCGGTGCCTGTTCTTGTGTCGCAGAACCCAGGCCTCGTTCACACAGAGGTACGCGCCGTGCATGGCGCCGAAGATGATGAACGTCCAGCCCGCGCCGTGCCACAGGCCGACCAGCACGAAGGTGATGAAGATCGGGATCGCGATCTCCACCGCAAAGCTCGGCCAGCCTCGCAAGTCATGCTCGGCCGCGAGGCGGGAGAGCGGCAGCGAAAGGGGCTGATAGATGTAGGCGACGATGAAGCGCTGAAGCGTCATGTGCCAGCGGCGCCAATAGTCGGTCATGCTGCGCGCCCGAAGGGGCGAGTGGAAATTCAGGGGCAGCTTGACCCCGAACATCCGCCCGAGGCCGATCGCCATGTCGGAATAGCCGGAAAAATCGAAGTAAACCTGAAGCGTGAAGGTGATCGCGGCCAGCCAACTGAATGTGACGTCCAGCGCCTTGCCATGGGCGACGTCGGTGAACAAGGGATTCGCATAACCTGAGAGCGTGTCCGCGATCACCGTCTTCTTGAAGAGCCCGATCGCGAAGATCACGAGGCCGACCATCACGTTCCGCCAGATCAGCTTGCCGAACAGCGGGCCGTCGATCTGGGGAACGATCTCCTTGTAGTGGGTGATCGGACCGGCGATCAATTGGGGGAAGAAGGAGGCGAACAGCGCGAAGTCGAGCGGACGCATCGGCAGCGTGTCGCCGCGCGCGCTGTCGACCAGATAGGCGATCTTCTGAAAGGTGAAGAAGGAGATCGCGAGCGGGAGGGCAATGTGGGCGAGAGCGAAATTGGTATGCAGGACGGCGTTGGCGTTGTCCGCGACGAAGTTGGCGTATTTGAACCAGCCGAGCGCGCTGAGGTCGACCGCAAGACCGAAAGCCAGGATGAGATTGACCCGCGCGCCTCGACCGGCGGCGACGGCGCGCTGGATGGCGGCGCCCACGTAGTAGTTAAAGACGATCGAGCCGAGGAGCAGCGGTAGATGAATCGGCCTCCACCACGCGTAGAAGCCGAGCGACATGAGGGTCAGCGCGACCTTGGCCGCCGCCTGTTTCCAGCGGCCGAGAAGATACGTGACGGCGAAGGTTAGCGGAAGGAACCCGAAGATGAAGGCAAAGGAATTGAAGAGCATGAACCGGGCCGCTTCTCGACTGTGTTGAGCGAAGGCAGCGCGCCGGCGTCGCTTGCTCTAGTTCTTTCTGCCAACGATAGCCATGGAGATGCTGATTCGTTCGCGCAGCGCCTTTTCGATCGCCCTGCCCTGGGTCGCGTAAAGCTCCTGCGAAACGATCTCGAACCCGGCCGCTTCAATCAGCGCAAGGCCGGCGGCCGGGTGCTCGATGAGATAAATGTGATCCGGCGAAGGGCTGTTGATCGGCACGTTGACATAGATCAGCCCGCCGGGATCAAGCGCCGAATTGAGGAAGCTCAGAGCCTGCCCCGGCCGTTCGAGATGTTCGAGCACCTCGGAAATGACGACCATGTCGTACCTGTCCGGCGCCTCGCCGGCGGCGAGAATATCGACTTCGGCAAAGCTCACGGTCTTCGTGATCCCGAGAACGGCGAGCGCGGCGCGCGTTCCGTCGAGGGAGACGGGACTCACGTCCCAGACTTCGAGCGTGTCGATCGCCGGGGTCCTCGCGGCGAAAGAGGTCATCAGCCCGTGGCCGGGGCCGATTTCGAGGTAGCGCGCGCCGCTCGGCGCGAGCGGCAGCAGCCGGTTGAGAAACATCTCGAACGTCGCGGCATGATTGAACCACAACGATTGCGTCAGCAGCAGCCCATCCATGTAACGCGTCATATAGTCGGCGTTGGAATAGACTTCCGCCAGCGCCTCGGCGAACGTGCTCAGGCGATAGCGTCCATTCCGGTGGAAGAAAAGCTCTTCCTCGTTCAGCCGGTCGCAGGTCCAGCGATAGTGTCTGGCGTAGCGCTCCTCCTCGCCCCCGATCAGCTTCAGGATCGACGAGGACGCCAGTTCCGTCGCCGTCATCTGCTCAGGCGAGCGGACCTTGAAATTGCGCGCGAGATAGGTCCGGTGCTCAGGCCAGACGCCGACCACGGATCGGGACAATTGCGATGTTGAAGGATATTCCTCAAGAAGAGCGTCGAGATCCGGCAAATCAGACCTCTTCGACTTCGGCGAGATCCGCTTCGATGCGCATCGGAAGGTCGGGCCCCTCGTATTGGCTAAGATCGAGTCTCCATCGCGCGGCGCCCGATTCGCTCGTCTCCGTCAGCGTGAAGGAGAGCTTCTCGTAGTGGTCCCTGACCATCTGGTTCTTCGCCGACGGAATGTAGCTGCCGGTCAGCGCGGTCGCCCCATGCGAGCGCGCGTAACCGGCGATCGTGTTTAAGACCGCGTTCTCGACCCGCCGGCCCAGCACCCGGCAGCTCATGAGCCAGGTGTCGATGTCCCACTCACGCCCCTTCGTGTCGACAATGACGATCGAGATGATGCCATTGTCGCCGAACCGGTCCTCGAGCCGCGCCTGGAGCATCAGCTTGTCCGGTCTCGTCTCCATCTCGGCGACTTCAGCCTCGGTGTAGCGGCGGGTGGTCAGATTGTATTGGTTGGACTTGTTGATGAGCTGCGCGACGCGCGCCCGGTTGACGCTCGACACCGGGCCGATGCGGCAATGCATGTCGAGCGAGCGCAGATAGGAGTCCATGTCGCTCGAACTCGACATGAGCTCCGCCCGCGCCGCATTGGTCTGATAGAGCTCCGCCCGCGCGCGATCCTCGGCCGAGAAGGCGACGGCCTCGAAATAGCCGGCCGCCGCCAGATAGCGCGGAAAATAGGCCGGATCGTCCGGAAGCTCGGGGACGGCGACCATCGGCAATTCCCGCCGCACCTGCTCGCGCTCGGCCGGATTGTCGTCGACGAACACCAGCGAATCGAGTCCAAGGTTCAGCGTCTCCGCGATCGTACGAAGGTTGGCGGCCTTGTCGGTCCAGTTCGCCTGGAACGCCGCGATATGCGCTTCCTTCAACGCCATTTCCGGGTGCTCCCGGAAGGGCTGGCGAGCCGTTGCGTCCTCGTTCTTGGAACAGACGGCGAGCACGATTCCGCGCTGCCTGAGATCGAGGGCGAAGTTCTGGATGGCGAGGAAGACTTCGCCGGTCGCGGAGCCCTGCCCGAGCGCAATCCCCTCGAGTCCATCGTCGCCGATGACGCCGCCCCAGAGCGTGTTGTCGAGATCGAGGACGAGAACCTTCCTCGCCTTGCCCCTAAGCGCGCCGACGAGGCGGGCGATCACGTCCGCGTAAGCGGGCGTGAAATCTGGCGAGAACGGCAGCTTCGAGGCGTGCCAGTGGCGCGGATCGTCCCACCGTTCGTAGCCGATCGAGGCCGCCAGGCGCGCGATGTCAGCGATGACGATTCCGCCGCTCAGCGCCCATTGCCTGAGCTTCGCGTTGAAGGCCTCCGTCATCGCAAAGGGCGATGTCGGCTCGACACGGTCGAAGCTGCCGAACAGCGGGTCGGCCGGCGGGGGAACCGTCTGCACGATCACGCCCCCGCGCGCCGACTTCCCCATCCGTTCGACGATCATGCGCGTTCGCGTCAAGGCCGCGTCAACCAGGTCGTTCGCCGCCTCTCGCGAAGCGGCCGCCCGGGAGAGGCCGAGAATGCGGCAATCCGTGGCGAGCACGACGAGGTCCGGCTTCGCGGCGTGGACGGCGCTCGTCTCATCGAAGGATTCCTGGACGACGGAATTGTAGCCGCCCAGAACCACGTCGATCAGGACTCCGTGGCGGACGCCCGAGCCCTCGATCGCCGGCGCGACGAGAGACAGGGTTCCGTCGCCGATGAGCGCGACCTTGACCGGCGTGAACTGGGGCGCCTTGCCGGATATTGCCTTGGCGACGCTCGCCAGTTTCGCGAGCTGGTTCTCGTCAAGACGGTAAGCGGCGAGCCGGAGGAGTTCGAGGCCAGCCTCGGCTCCGCCGTCCGCCTTCTTGAGCGCATTGACCCGCGCGCGAAAGTCGGGCGGCGGAGCCCTCAGCCACGCAAGATCGGACATCACGGGAGGAGACTCACGCGGTTTGACCTGTCTTGGAAGCGATGGCGTCGACGAGTCCGCCAACGTTGCGCAGGCGCTCGATCTCGGCGTTGGAGAACTTGATCTTGAAGGCTCGCTCGATGGCGACAATGAGGCGCACGTGGGAGAGGCTGTCCCATTCCTCGACGTCGTTCGCGGTCGTCTCCCGCGTCGCCTTGAAATCGTCGAGATCGAACGTATCGGCCATAATCTCGCCGACACGCTCCAGAATGCCGTCTTGTGAGCTCACCCTGGCACCTTTGAGTTTTGGCTGGTTTCTAGACTGTGCAGCGCACAAGAATCAACCCGAGCGGTGCAGCGCACAAAATCAATCTAGCAGATCGCGCGGGGCATTAGCAGCATTGGATTGCCGGCCGGTGACAATCGCGAGCGATTTGACCATCGAAGGCGCATGACAAGCCCAACTTACGGGCGGCGATTTCGGACGCCAAAGGGCTGGTCGTCCATTTCCTCGCGGTGCAATGGCGACGGGGTCCGAGCAGCCGTCGCCCTCGCGTGATGACCGGGGCCCCCGGCCCTGGTAGCCGGGAAAGCCCTCATGAACAGCGCAGCGACGGCTCACACGCCCCGGTACAAGGTTCTCTACGTCCAGGTCCTCATCGCCATCGCGCTCGGCGTGGTCCTCGGCCATTTGTCGCCCGAGACGGCGAAGTCGATGAAATAGCTGGGCGACGGCTTCATCGCGCTCATCAAGATGATGATTGCGCCGATCATTTTCTGCACGATCGTGCACGGCGTCTATGCTCCATGGACAACGCCAGGAACCTTTCAGCCTCGAGGGCGTTTCTGAACCGAGCACGGCGGATCGCGCCAAATGACATCGGCGTTCCGCTCAATCCGATGGAGGTTCTCATGACTCGATGGATCCTTGGCGCCGCGACCGCGATGCTCGTCTGTGCTTCTTCTACCGCGGCGATGGCTGACCAGGCCGGCGCGGTGACCGGAGGGGTCGCGGGCGCAGTCGGCGGGGCGGTTGTTGGCGGTCCGGTCGGGGCGATCGTGGGCGGGGTCGGCGGCGCGGCCATCGGCAACTCGATGAGCAATCGCCGGCACTACTATCACCACCACCACTACGCCTATTATCACCACCACTACCACCCCTACGATCGATACTAGGCGTCCTTGCAGACCGCTTAGATCGGCCGCTCGATTTGACGACTGATCGTTAGCAAGGACTCCTGGTGAAAAGCCGGGAGATGCGGCGATCCAGGGAGCTGCTGCAGGCCCTCGCCCCTGGATCGCCGCGCTTCGCCGATCAGGTTCGGCCCGCCGGGCCGGCAATGCACAGCAATCAATCGGTTTCGTTGAGCGAAATCGCAGTCGCTGTGGTATCTCCTCCGGACGTCGGCGGAGGCGCCGATTCGAGGGCCGCAGATGAAAGCAATTGACACGACCTACGTCGCCATTGGCGCGCTGTGGCTGGTTGTCGGCATGGTTCTCGGCATCGTCATGGGGGCGAGCGAGAATTTCACCTTTATCCCGGTGCACGCGCACATCAATCTGGTCGGCTTCGCGTGCCATGCAGTCTTCGGCATGGCCTACCGGCAATGGCCGTCGATGAAGGCCTCGAGCCTCGCCCCCTATCAATTTTGGATCTTCGTCATCGCCACCCCGGTCACGCTGATCGGCCTGGTGTTCACAGTGACAGGCGGCCCCGTGCTGCCGACCATCGCCGGCTCGCTCGGCCTTGTGCTCGGAGCGGCCCTGTTCGCCCTCATGATCTGGCAGGCGCGGCTCGCCGCGGCGGAATGAAGACGGGCCGCGCGCCAGTCCGCGCGGCTATTCGGCGGCCGTCGCCCGCTTAGGCAGCACCCAGTTGGGCCGCGGGAAGTGGCAGGTGTAGCCGTTCGGGTAGCGCTCCAGATAATCCTGATGCTCGGGCTCAGCCTCCCAGAACGGCCCGGCCGGCTCGACTTCGGTCACCACCTTACCCGGCCATAGGCCCGAGGCGTTCACGTCGGCGATCGTGTCCAGCGCGACCCGCTTCTGCTCCTCGCTTGTGGTGAAGATCGCCGACCGGTAGCTCGTTCCGACATCGTTGCCCTGCCGGTTTTTTGTTGTCGGGTCGTGGATTTGAAAGAACAACTCGAGCAGCTTGCGATAGGTGATTTTGGCCGGATCGAAAGTGATTTCGATCGCCTCCGCGTGACTCCCATGGTTGCGATAAGTTGCGTTGGGAACCTCGCCGCCCGTGTAGCCGACCCGGGTGGAGACGACGCCCGGATAGCGGCGGATCAAATCCTGCATGCCCCAGAAACATCCTCCCGCTAGAACTGCGCGCTCGGTTGAGCCTGCCATGGGTCATCTCCCCTGTTGAGATGGACGCTCGTTCGCCCCGATGCGGGCGGCGAACGAGCCTTAAATAATCATCTTGACCGAAATTAACACCAGGGCGCCGATCCACAGCGTTTCCGCGATCATCAGCCCGACCGGCCGCCAGCCGACCGCGAACAGAGCCTTGAAGGAAGTCTTCATGCCGAGCGCCGCGATCGCCGCGACCAGGCACCAGCGCGAAATTTCGTTGGCGAGAGCGACGGCGATCGGCGGCAGAAGCCCGATCGAGTTGACCACCACCAGGACGGCGAAGCCGACCAGAAACATGGGCAGCGTCGCGCGGGCGCCCCTGGCGTCGCCGCCATTGCGCGCATAGAGAAACGAGATCGCCAGCACCGCCGGCATCAGCATCGCGACCCTGAGCAGCTTGACATAGGTCGCGATGTCGCCGGTCTCGGCGGAAATCGTGTAGCCCGCGCCGACCACCTGCGCGACGTCATGGATCGTGCCGCCGATGAAAACCCCGGCGTGCCGGTGGTCGAGGCCGATCGAGAGCGCAAACACCGGATAGACGATCATCGCGACCGTCGAGAGCGCGGTGACGGTGACCACGGTCAGGATGGTGTCGCGCTCGCGGGTTTCGCTGCGCGGCATCACGGAGGCGATGGCCAGCGCCGCCGAAGCGCCGCAGATCGCAACCGCGCCCCCGGACAGGACGCCGAACATCGACGACAGGCCCAGGCGCCGCGCAACAACGAGGCCGAACAGGATGGTCGTCGCGACCCCGACCACCACCGTCGCAACCGGCCATGCGCCCAGCGATGCGATCTGGCCGAGCGTGATGCGCACCCCGAGCAGGCCAACGCCAAGTCTGAGCACCGAGCGCGACGCGAATTCGATCCCGGCGACGCAGCGGCCTTCCTCATGCAGGAAGTGGAACGCCATGCCGAACAGGAGCGCGAACAGCATGACCGGCGCGGTGTAATGCTGCGCAAGCCACGTCGAGGCCAGAGCGATGGTCCCGGCGACCAGCGCGCCCGGATAGACCGCGCGGATCAGCTTCGCGCCCGGCCAGGAATCGAACCGTGACGGCGGCCCGCCCGGATCGATGGCGATCAGGCCTTCCATGCTGTCCAGGGATTCAAAGGCGATCGCCGGCGGCATGACGTTGTTCAAACCCTGAGCCCCCTAAACCGCCGCCGACGGATCCAGCCGATCGCCTACCGCTTCGCCAGCGCGCGCAGATCGAACGCCGGATCGGCGGCCTCCTCCGGCGTCAGCGTCTTCGTCGTGCCGACGATGCGCTTGGCGGCGGCGTGGTCGCCTGTGCGATTGACCGATTCGACCACCGCGAGCTTGCCCTTGCGGAAGCCGAAGGTCGAGAACGCCCGCGTCGCCGGATCGCCGCGCACCACCCACTGATCGACGCCATGCGCGAGCCCGGCGATCATCAGCTTCAGGTCGCCCTGATCGCTCCAGAACCAGGCGAGATCATTGTAGGGCTTCGGCTTGCCGGCGAGACGGGCGGCGACCGCGCGCCCCTGATCGACCGCGTTCTGCACCGATTCGAGCCGGGTGCGGAAGCCGAGCGCGGCGTTGGGAAAGTCGGCGCAGTCGCCGATCGCCGAAATCGCCGGGTCGGACGTGCGCAGGAACTCGTCGACCACGATTCCGTTCAAGCATTCGAGGCCGCACGCCCGCGCGAGCGCATCTTCCGCGACGACGCCGATGCCGACCACCACCATGTCGGCGCTGAGCGCCTCGCCGTCGGTGAGAACGACTGTCTCCGCCCGTTCGCGCCCCTTGATCGCGGCGACGCCGACGCCGAGCCGAAAGCGCGCGCCGAAGGCGCCATGAGCTTTGAGAAAAAAATCCGACATGATCGGCGAGACCGCCCGGCCCATCGGGCGCGCGATCTCGACGACGGTGGCCTCGGCCCCTAGGCTCGCGGCGGTCGCGGCAATTTCGAGCCCGATGAATCCGGCCCCGATGATGACAACCCGCGGTTTGGCCCGGAGGCGCTCGCGGATCGCCGTCGCGTCGGCAATGTCGCGCAAAGCGAACACGCCGGGTAGGTCGATTCCCGGCGCATCGAGCCGCCGCTGCCTTGCGCCGGTGGCGAGGATGAGATGTCCGTAAGGAATCGTCCCGCCGCCGCTGAGCTCGACCCGCCGCGCGGCGCGGTCGACCCGCGTTGCGGCAACCCCGAGTCTCAAGCCGATGCGCTGCTCGCGGAAGTGCGCCTCGGCCCTCAAGGGAAGCCCGTGGATGTCCATCTCGCCCTTGAGAAACGCCTTCGACAGCGGCGGCCGCTGATAGGGGGCGTCCTTCTCGACGGAGAGAAGGACGATCTCGCCCTCGAACCCCTCCTCGCGCAAGGACACCGCGGCCTGGACCCCGGCGTGGCCGGCGCCGACGATCACGACCGAGGCCGGGGATACAGCTTCAAGGTCGCGGGCGCCGCCGGCGCGGGCCTGCTCATTCATTGGCGTAGAGCCGGAAGCCGCGTCGCCTGGCTTCATGTTGTCCGGGGCCCGGATCGTCAGGAGCCATCGACGCGGGATCGATGATGACGCCGGCCCGCGGCGCGGGAACAAGGTTCGGGGTCGGCGGGGCGGCGGGCGGCTCGGGCTCGATTGGCTCGGGCTTGAGCGCAGGCGCGGGAGGGGGCGCGGCGATCGCCTCGGCTGGCGGCGCGACGGGGCGGGCGGCCGCGGCCGCTTCCGCCGGGGCTGCGATCCGCTCGTCGGGGGTGCGCCAGACGAACCCGTCGAGCGTTCCCGACGGCGACACCGGCGCCCAGCGGTCGCTGATCACTCCGTCCGCTACCCAGGCCTTGTCGTGCGGCGCGCGAGCCGCGCGGCCGAGCCATTCGCGCACGGCGCCATGGTGGCCGTCCGCCTCCTCGATATCGGCCATCAGGAGGCAGACCCGCCGGGTTGGGCGGCCGTCAGGCGAATCCGAGGCGATGAGCGGGGCGATCGCGGAGCGGGCGGCGGCGTCGTCATGGGCCTCCAGCGCCGCGCGCCCGAGGGTCAGGAGCGATTCGGGATCGCCCGGCGCGATGCGGACCAGCGCGCGGGCGCGCGCAACCCGGTCCGCGGAGGAGTCGCCGTGGCGGACGCGCAGATAGGCCGCGGCGAGGTCGGGGTGGGGCGTCTGCGCGTAAGCGGCCTCGAGGATCCGGCTGGCGCGGCGATAGTCCCCCGCTTGCGCCATCAGCCGGCCGGAAATCGCGGCGGCCGGCACGAGCGTCGGCGCGAGCCGGCAAGCCTCCTGCGCCAGAGCGAGCGCGGCTTTCGGATCGCGCTCCATTGCAGCTTCAGCCATCGCCGTCTTGATGACCGCGCGCCAGCGGTTCGCGGTCGGCTTGTCGATGAGGCGCGCGGCGGCGTTCGAGTCGACCGTCGCCAGCGCCCCCGCCCAGTCGCCGCGCCGCGTCCGGTCGTCGAGCACCGCCTGGCCCGCCCACGCCGCGGGGGCGCGCGCATTGGCGCGCATCGCATATTGCAGCGCCGCCCCATGATTGCCGGCGCGCCGGGCCTCGAGATGGAGGCCGCGCAGGCCAAGGCCATGCGTCTGATGATGCTCCAGCATGGCAGTGTAGGCCGCGACCGCGCCCGCGGTGTCGCCAGAGAGCTGCGCGGATTGCGCTTTCAGGAGCTTGGTCATCGGCTCGTGCCCGATCAGGCGGCTCGCGTCGGCTGAATGCTTGGCGGCGGCCCGCGCGTCGCCCGCGCCGACCGCGATCATGCCGCGCGACAGAGCCTGGAACCCTTTCTCGCGTCTGCGCGCTCGCGCGCCGATCGAAACCAGCGAGGGGACGCGGAAAACGAAGCGCAGCACGCCCCACACGATCGCGAGCGCAACCGCGAGCGCCAGAACGGCGCCGAGCGCGAACATGAGCGAAACTTCGTATTCGTGCGCCCGCCAGGTGAGGTCGACGACGCCAGGATTGTTCGCGAACCAGGTCAGGCCCAGAGCGGCGAGCGCCAGCGCTGCGAGGAAGATCAGCAGGCGAACCATTGTGACTCCACTCTCAAACGCCAGGCGCCCGCCACAAGCGGCCGGGCCGGCAGCCTGGATCTCACGGCTTTGGACCGCTCGCGAGCCGCCCGACCGCCGCTTCGCGTATCGACTGGAGCGCCGAGTCGGCCGCCTGCCTCGCTCGGGCCAGCGCCGGCCAGTCGCCCGCCGCCTGACGCGCGGCTTCGGGGAGCTTGTTGAAGGAAGCGAGCGCGCCCCCGATATTGCCGCGCCGGCTCATCGCCTCGATCTGTGACGCCAAAGCTGGCGGATCGTCGCCCGCGGTCTCCTTCAGATCGCGCACCCGCACGAGACTGTGGAGATGCGCGAGAAAGCGCTCGGCCACGCTGCCGGTCTCCTTCCGGGACGCCGCGGCCAGCACCTGCGGCGCAACCGCGCTGAACGAGGCGGCGAGCGCGGCGTTGGCGGGCGCTCCCGCAGCCACGGGTTGCAGCGGCGCCAGCGCCGCGGCGTCGACGCCCAGATGCTCCAGGGCCGCAACGTCGGGACCCAGGGGCTGGCCGGCGCGGAGCCTCTCTTCCGCGGCTTCCGCAATGATCGCGATCGCGGCGGCATTGTCGGACGCGGCCGGCGTCTTGGGCGCGGCGAGCGCCGTCTCGATCTTGTCGACGCGGCCGGCGATCGCGGCGAGATCGGCGCTTGCCGCGTTGGTCTTCTGCGCGCCGGCCTCCAGCTTCG
>DATGHB010000334.1:0-8676 GCA_035308265.1 Roseiarcus sp. | reverse complement strand
AAACCTATAGTTGCGAATGACAACTATGCTCCGGTGGCCCTCGCTGCGTAATGCAGCGCTGGTACTGGGAATCAAGTCCTAGGGGTTTGCACTTCTAGGCGGGGTCCGGAGGCGCCTGGCAACAGAAGCCTCCACTTCCCTCAACCCGCGAGCCGATCCGCCTCAAAACACAGGGGCGCCGATTGCAATGCTCCGGACGGTCGGCTAGGTCTTGCGCCCTCGCGCGAGCGCTTTTACTCATGGCGACCGATCTCATCCGCTACGACCTTCTGGTGCAGGACGCCCTGCGCTCCGTGGTGCGCAAGGTCCTCGCCGACACGGCGCGCGGGGGGCTCGTCGGCGAGCACCATTTCAATATCGCGTTCAAGACCCAGTCGCCCGGCGTTGTCGTCCCGGCGGCCGTCAAAAGCCGTTTTCCCGACGAGATGTCGATCATCCTTCAGCACGAGTTCTGGGACCTCGTGGTCAGGGAGGACGCGTTCGAGGTGAGCCTCAACTTCTCCCGCAAGCCCGAGCGGCTGACGGTGCCGTTCGATTCGATCACCGGCTTCACCGATCCGTCGGTGCCGTTCGGATTCAAGCTCGAGCCGCGCGTGGCGGAACCGCCGGCGGCGAGCGGCGCGCCGGCGCCGGCTGAACAGAAGGAGGCTCATCCGCGGCCGGCCCCGGCAAAGTCGGCGCCGGCCAAATCGGCTCACCCTGCCTCCGCCGCGAAGCCTCGCGAGCGCGACGAAAAGCCATCGGAGGGGACCGAAGCGAAGGTCGTCTCCATCGACGCCTTTCGCAAGAAGTAGCTGGGCGCCTTCTTGAGCGAGATCGTCAACCTGCGCAGGGCGCGAAAGCAAAAGAAGCGCGAGCTCAGCCAAGCGGAAGCGGCTCAAAGCCGCGCCGTCTTCGGCCGCTCGAAGGCCGAGAAGCGTCTCATTGAGAGCGAGCGCGCGCTCGCCGAGGCCAGGCTCGACGCCCGCCGGCTCGAACGGCCCGATGGGAAATGAGAGCGCGAGCGCGCGCGTCGTCAAGCGCTCGCTGGTCATCGCCGGACATCGCACCAGCATCTCTCTCGAGGATGCGTTCTGGCGGCGCCTGCGACGGATCGCGGCGGAGCGCGGGCTCTCGCTCAACCGGCTGGCGGCGACCATCGACGCCTCGCGCGGCGTCGCCAACCTGTCGTCGGCGATCCGGGTGTTCGTACTCGAGGCGCAAGGGCGCGCGGACGAAGGCTCCGACGGCGCCGGCCGGTCCGATCAGTAGAGTTTGCCTGGCGCGGGGTCGACCTGGGTCGGCCGCGCCCTCGGCCTGCGCGGGGGCGTCGGGGCCGCGGGCGGGGGCGCGTTGGCGCCCACTTCGTCGCTCCTCGGCGCGGGAGCGGGCGCGAACGGCGCCTTCGCCGGGGCCGCCGGTCTCTCTTCGGGCATGTCGGTTTTCGCCGCCTGGGCTTTGTCCGTCGCCCCCTTGTCGGGCCCGGCTTTCTCGGCCGCGGCCTTCGTCGCGGCGGCTTCGGCGGCCTTCTTCGCCGCCTCGGCCTCCTTGTCCGCCTGTTCGAGGTCGCGCAAGCGCTCGGCTTGCCCCTTCAGCCGCGCCTGCTCGACCTCAAAGTCCTGGATCTCCTGGCGCCTTCGATCCATGAACCGCTCGCCCTTCAGACGGCGGTTGAAGAAGGCGCGCTCGCGAATGTCGGCTTCCATCGCGGCGATGCGATCGGTCTCGCGCGCGATCGCCTGGGCGGCGAGCGCGGCGGAAAGGCTGCTCACGTCGATCTGCCGCTTCGGCGCCTCCAGGGCGTTCTCGATTCCCACCGTCGCGCTCGGCGGCGGCCCCGACCAGAACTTCAACCCGCTGGCCGGCGAAGTGAGCTTGAGATCAGTCGCCGCGACGAGTTTGCGCAGGTCGAGATCTGCGCTCAGCGCCCCCTCTCCCCGCTCCTCGGGGATCTTGATCGGGCCAATCTTCATAACCCCCGCGCTGAGCGAGACCGGCGCCGGCCCGTCGGGGATCGCCAGCGGCCCCCGGTTGAGCTCATTGCCGAAGGCGAAGGCGATGTTGGTCTCGTCCAGCGGCGCATCGGGGGTCTGCGCCTTGGCGACAACACGTTCGAGAGCGGCCGGATCGCTGCGGGCGAGCGCCGCGCCGTTGAACGTGACCGTACCCGAGCCGGCGAGTCCGCCGATCACCGCGGCGGGGCTGCGCCCGGTCGAGGCGAAATCGAGCGCGGCGCTAACGCGGCCCGAGAATCCCGGCCGGTCAATGTCGACCGAGTCGAGATTGAGCGCTCCCGTCAGAGTCGCGGCGTCCCCATCTCTGCGCAGCATCGCACGGCCGTTAGCCGCGCCACCCGCGATTTGCATCGCGAAGTCGTCAAGATCGAGCCGGCCCTTGTCGAAGCGCAGCGTGGTCTTGAAGTCGCGCGCCGCCAGACCGTCGCTCATGTCGAGAGTTCCGACACTCAGCTTGACCGCGGCGGATGGCGGGCGCAGCGGCGGGGCGGCAAACCTCGCCTCCGACCAGCGCGTACCCCCCCGAGCCTGCTGAGGGGGGCCGAGCGCGAGCGCCAAAACCGCTCCAAGCGGCGCGCGTGCGATCGTCAGTTCGCCCTCGATCGCCGCGGGCGCGGGCGCCGGCGGCGCGCTGGCGGCGCCTCCAGAGCCGACCGCCTCTTCGGCGCGGGAAACCTCGGCGTGCGCCTGAGACAGGGCTTCGAGCGTCGCGACGGGTTGAACAGGTCGAAAAGTGAGGTCGCCGCTCGCCTTGACCCCAGCGATCGTCACCGCTATTCGCGAAAACTTCCATTGATCGCCGCGCAGGGTCGCGTCGAACCCGATGTCGGCGGGTCCAAGCGGGCCGCCATTGGCGGGGGCGAGACCAAGCGCGGCGGCGAGGGGCGCGAGGTTCGGCGCCTTGATCCTGGCGGACCCGAACAGCCTCGCGTCGTCGCTTCCCCCTTGAGGCGCGAAGCGGCCGCGCCAGGCGAGATCGGCTCCCGCGAGCGTCGAGGTCGCATCGAGGCCGTAGCCCTTCTGCCAGTCCCCGGTGCCGTTGAGCGAGACGCGCGCGCGCCCGCTTACCGTCGCCGCCGCGTTGACGCCAAGCTGACGCAGGAGCGCCCCGGAGTTTGGCGAATCGAGGCTTACGCTTAGAGCGCGACCGCCGTCTTTCGGTTGCGGATCGAGCGCGATCGAGAACTGAGTCTCGCCTGCCGATCCATTGAGCGTGAGCTGCTCGATGGCGGGAATAGCGCCGGCGTCGGCCGCTCCGCCATGAGCCTCGAAGGTCAGCAGCGCGGGCGAAAGCTCAGCCGCCCGCTCAACCAGAATCCGGCTCCAGTCGCCCGGCGCGAGACGCGCGATGAGCGCCGCGAAATCACGCAGCCGGTCGGCGCGCAACTGGCCTGTCGCCGCGGTCGCGTCGCCGTTGGTCCCGCCCTCGATCTCGAGAGACGCGCCGTCCAGCCCTGCGACGCTCAGGCGCTTCAAGGCCACGTTCGGACCTGTCTTGGTCAGGTTCACCGTGAGCGAGCCGCTATCAATCTCCGTCTCTTCGACCCGGGCGACATGCAGCGAGCCGGCTCTCAGGGAGAGCGCAAGATCGAGATCGGCGATCGCCTTCCCGGCGGCGAGGCTCGGCAGCGCGTCGACGTCGAGCGAATCGGTCGCGAGATCGAGGTTGAGGCGGCCTGGTTTGCCGTCAGCCGGCCCGGTCAAGGCGAGGGCGCCGGTCAGCGTGGTCCGATCCAGCGTCAGCTTCAGGTTGCGTCCGGAGAATCCGGTCGCCGAGGCTTCGACCGGGCCCTCGAGCGAGGCGCCGCGATAGGGGAGCGCGGCGCCGAAAGCCGCGACTTTGGCCACGGCGGGCGGCGCGCCGAGAGCAGCCCAGTCGCGCAGAAGCCTGAAATCGGCGCTCGCGAAAGCAACGTCACCGTGAAACTTCGCCTGTCCGCCGGTCTCCAGGTCTCCGTTCGCGCTAAGACGGCTTTGGCCGGGCAAGCCGAGGTTGAATGCGAGATGGAGCGGCGCGCCGGGCTCCGCCTTCAAGGTCGCGCTCGCGTCGGGCACGGTCTCAGCGCCAAGGATGACCGGCTGGGCCGAGACCGCGGCGTCGACCGCGATCCGGCCCTCATGCCCCTGAAGCGCCGCCGCCGCAATCCGGATGATCAGCGCAACGGCGCGCGCCGGCGCGACCGCGTCCTCGCCCTTGCGGCGCAGGAGCGAATCGACATTCGCCTGCTTGGCCTTCAGCGCGACGCTGATCCTTGGGGGCGAACCGAAAGCGAGCGTGGCGTCCCCATTCGCCCGGATCCCTCGTTCCTCCGGTCCGAGACCGAATTCCGCCCCGCGGAGCGCGGCTTGAGTGAGAGTGACAGTGACCGGTCCCGCGACCCGCCACGGAATTGGCGCATCCTCGCCGGGCGCCGTTCCTGTCAGCGCGGCCGAGCCGGCGAAGCGAAGGCCGCGAGCCCCGGCGGCCGGATCGCCTTCGAGCGCCCCGTCGAATTCGGCGGCGGGCCAGCCTGGCCCGGCGTCCACCGCGATCCGAAGAGGCGTCCCGTCCGGACCGGGCCTTTCGGAGGCGAGCCTGAAGACGACGGGAGCGTCGTCAGGGCCGGAAAACTGGCCGCTGAGACGCATGGGGCCATCGAGGGACGGGGCGGCCGCGTCGATCTTGATCCCTGAGATTTCCGACGTTGCTCCATTGGCGGCGCCGATGATCCTCACCTGACCGTCCTGGACGGTCAGGCGGTCAAACCCGGTCGAGTGGAGACCCGCCATGCGCAGGGGCGGAACCTTCAGCCCGCCATCGGGGCCGCGGGTGAGGGTCAGCACTGGCTTCTCGAGGCGAATCTCCGAGAACCGGATCTGGCCGCTCGGAAGCTTGGCGAGCTCAAGCTCGAGCCGAGCCGAGCCGAAGGACAGCTTCGCCCCGCCGGGACCGGGCGCGCTGACCAGGCCTTCGCCCAATGCGAGATAGGGCGTCGGCAGAACCCTGAGCTCGACCGGTCCGATCAGAGAGACGTTCGCTCCCGTGATGGCGCTGAGCCGCGACTCGATCTCGCCGCGCTGAGCCGACCAGTCGATGAAATACGGCGCGATGAGCGCAACCGACATCAGGGCGACAAGCGCGACCGCGACGATGGTCAGGACAGTGCGCACGAGGAAACGACTTCCACTCCGCCTCGACGAACTGCCGAGGCACGATTCGGCGAGCTTCGCAGTTCAAAAATGCCGCGAAAGTATGACCATGACAATAAAAGCGGCCTCGATTGTGTTGACGGCGCCCGGCCAAGGCCCGACACTGGGCGGCGGGCCGCACCAAATCCTCGCGCCCATGCCCCATGTCGGGCGCGCTCATCGTCCGGGAGGCGATCCCCATGGACCTTCGACTGACCGAGGACGAGCTTGAGTTTCGCGCCGAGGTTCGCGCGTTCGTGCGCGAAAGCCTGCCGGCCTCGATCCGCGAGAAAACAGTCGCCGGAAAGCACCTGTCGAAGGACGATTACGTGCGCTGGACGCGCATTCTCGCCGCCAGGGGCTGGGGCGCCCCGCACTGGCCGAAACAATGGGGCGGGGCCGCCTTGAGCCCGGTCAAGCAGGCGATCTTTCTCGACGAGACGCAGCGCGGCAATG
This sequence comes from Roseiarcus sp., assembly GCA_035308265.1. Taxonomy (GTDB): domain Bacteria; phylum Pseudomonadota; class Alphaproteobacteria; order Rhizobiales; family Beijerinckiaceae; genus Roseiarcus. The sequence continues at coordinate 3,058 of DATGHB010000334.1, read as the reverse complement.
CGCCTGAGCTCATCGCCTTCGGCGTCAGCATGGTCGGCCCGGTGATCTACACCTTCGGCTCCGAGGCGCAGAAAGAGCGCTTCCTGCCGCGCATCATCGACCTTCGCGACTGGTGGTGCCAGGGCTTCTCGGAGCCCGGCGCGGGATCGGACCTCGCGAGCTTGCGCACCGCCGCCCGGCGCGACGCCGACGGCTGGGTGATCTCGGGCCAGAAGACCTGGACCACCCTGGCCCAGTACGCTGACTGGATTTTCGTCCTCGCCCGCACCAACGCGCAGGTGAAAAAGCAGGAGGGCATCTCGTTCTTTCTCGTCGACATGAAGACCCCCGGAATCACCGTCAAGCCGATCCAGACCATCGACGGCGGCCACGAGGTCAACGAGGTGTTCCTCGACGATGTGCGCGTTCCCGCCGACGCGATCGTCGGCGAGGAGAACAAGGGCTGGGACTACGCCAAGTTCCTGCTCGCCAACGAGCGCAACGGCATCGCCCGCGTCGGCGTCTCCAAGGCGCGCCTCGACCGGGTGCGGCACCTCGCCGCGATCCCGGTCTATGGCTCCGGGCCGAAGATCGAGGATCCCTTCTTCCGCGCCAAGCTGGCCGAGGTCGAAGTGGAACTCAAGGCGCTCGAAATGACCCAGATGCGGGTCATCTCCAACCGCCGTAACGCCGGCAAGCCCGATCCCGCCTCCTCGGTGCTGAAGATCAAGGGCTCGGAGATCCAGCAGGCGACCACCGATCTCCTGATGGAGGTCGTCGGACCCTACGCCCTGCCCTATCGCGACCTCGACGCCATGAGCAACGAGCCTCCGGTCGGCCCGGACTGGGCGGCCCCCCTCGCGCCGATCTATTTCAACAACCGCAAGGTCTCGATCTACGGCGGATCGAACGAAATCCAGCGCGGCATCATCGCCAAGGCCATTCTGGGGCTCTGAGGACCATGGATTTCGAGCTCAGCGCCGAACAGGAGCTCCTGCGCGACAATGTCGCGCGGCTGATGAAGGATCGCTATGGCTTCGAGGCCCGCAAGGCCGGCCAGGCGAGTCCCCACGGCTGGAGCGAGGCGCTGTGGCGCGACTACGCCGAAATGGGCCTCCTCGGCGCCCCCTTTGACGAAGCTGACGGCGGCTTCGGCGGCGGCGCGGTCGAGATCATGATCGTGATGGAAGAGTTCGGCAAGGCGCTGGCGCTCGAGCCTTACCTTCAAACCGTTGTCCTCAGCGGCGGCCTCATCAAGCATGCCGCGAGCGCGAAGCAGCGCGCGGAACTTATCAGCGCGATCGCCGCGGGCGATCTCAAGCTGAGCTTCGCTCACATGGAGAAGCAATCGGGCTACGATCTCAGCGACGTGGGCCTCAGCGCGGTTCACGACGGCGGCGGCGGGTTTGTGCTCAACGGCGAAAAAACGCTGGTCGGCCAGGGCGACAGCGCCGACAGGCTCGTCGTCTCGGGCCGCGTGAAGGGCGAGCGGCGCGCCCGCGACGGGATCGGCCTCTTCCTCGTGGACGCCAATGCGCGGGGCGTCACGCGGCGCGGCTATCCGACCCAGGATGGCCAGCGCGCGGCGGAGATCGCCTTCGCCGATGTGCGCGTCGCGCCGCACGACGTTCTTGGCGCCCCGGACGGCGCCCTGCCGGCGATCGAGCGGGCGGTCGACGAGGCGATAGCCGCGCTCGCCGCGGAAGCTGTCGGCGCGATGTCGGAAGCCCTTGCGATGACCGTCGAGTACCTCAAGACGCGCAAGCAGTTCGGGGTCACGATAGGCTCGTTCCAGGCTCTCCAGCACCGCGCCTCCGATATGATTGTCGCGCTCGAACAGGCGCGGAGCATGGCGTATCTCGCGGCGATGATGGCCGGCGAAGACAATGCGGCCGAGCGGGCCAGGACGATGTCGGCGGTGAAGGCGCAGATCGGGCGCTCGGCCAGGTTCATCGGCCAGCAGGCCGTGCAGATGCACGGCGGCATCGCGATGACCTATGAATACAAGGTCGGGCATCTCTTCAAGCGCCTGACGATGATCGACAAGACTTATGGCGACGCGGACGTTCATGTCCGCCGTCTCGCCGAGCTTGGCAGCCTGTTCGCCTGATCTTGTCGAGCGCGGCGCGGACCATCCTTGTCACCGGGTTTGAGCCGTTCGGCGGCGAAACCATCAACGCGTCCTGGGAGGCGGCCCAAAGGCTCGACGGCTGGCGGAATGGCGACTATGCGGCGGTCGTGCGCCTCCTACCCTGCGCCTACGACGCTTCGGTGAGGGAACTCGTCCTGGCGATCGAAACCCTTCGGCCGGAGGCGATTCTGATGACCGGCCAGGCGGCGCGCCGCAGCGTCGTCTGCGTCGAGCGGTTCGCCCACAACCTCGACGCCGCCTGGGCGCCCGACAATGTCGGCGTTTTGCGGAGGGGAATAAGAATCTCCCGCTACGCGCCCGATTGGCTCGAAGCCGCGGCGCCGGTCACGGCCATCGTCCGCGCGATCAAAGAGGCTGGAATTCCGGCCCGCGCCTCGACGAACGCCGGAGGCTTTGTCTGCAATCATCTCTATTTCGCAGCGCTCGAATATCTCATCCGCGAGCGGCGGGCGATCCCCGCGATCTTCGTGCATCTGCCTGCGACGCCCGCGCAGGCGCCGGCGAATGCACGACGGCTCACGGCGGCGAAGGCTGCTGACGCCCTCCGGGCCGCTGCGGCGGCGATGCTCGCCGCGGCTCGAGAGGAAGCCGCGCAATGAAGGTTCTTTACGGAGCGCGCCTGTTCGACGGCGAACGGCTGCACGACGATCGCGCGCTCATTGTCGAAGGCGGCTCCATCCAGGCGCTCACCCGCGTTCAAGACCGCCCCCTCGGCGGCGAGCAGGTTGATCTCGGCGGCGGAATTCTCTCGCCGGGCTTCATCGACTGGCAGATCAATGGCGGCGGCGGCGTCCTGTTCAACGCCGAACCGACCGTCGAGGGGATCGCGGCGATCGCATCGGCGCATCGGCGCGCCGGCGTGACCGCCTTCCTGCCGACGGTGGTCACCGACGCGCCGCGCGTGCTCGATGCGGCCCTCGCCGCCGC
>DATGHB010000333.1:0-2658 GCA_035308265.1 Roseiarcus sp. | reverse complement strand
GGGATCGCGGTCCTCAACGCCGCGCCTTACGCCAGCGGCGTGCTCGCCAAGGGATCGACCGCCTATCCGCGCTACGCCTATCAGGAAGCCTCGGAGGAGGCGCTCGATCCGATCCGCAAGATCGAAGCGATCTGCTTGGCTCACGGCGTTCCGCTCGGGGCGGCGGCGCTGCAGTTCTCGATGCGCGACCCGCGGATCGCCTCGACCATCTGCGGCGTGACCAAGCCTGAGCGGATCAAGCAGACGGCCGACTGGGCGCGGTTTCCAATCCCTGAGGAGGCATGGGCCGAACTGATGGCGCTTCCTTACGCGACCGACGACCCGGAGGCCACGCGCGACTACAAGGTGGCGTAGCTTTAAGGATAGCCCATGTTCGAAACCACTGTCGCCGGCAGCCTGCCCAAACCGCTCTGGCTTGCGGAACCGGAAAAGCTCTGGCCCGCGTGGCGGCTCGAGGGCGACGCGCTTCAAGCCGGCAAGATCGACGCCACCATTCTCGCGGTCAAGCGTCAGGAGGACGCCGGCATCGACATCGTCAGCGACGGCGAGCAGGCGCGCACCCATTTCGTGCACGGCTTTCTCGCCAATCTCGACGGCATCGACTTTGCCCGCCGCAAGACGATCGGCATCCGCGCCGACCGCTACCAGGCCGAGGTCCCGACGGTGACCGGCCCGATCCGGCGCAAGGGCCCCGTCCACAAGCTCGAAGCGAGCGCCGCTCGCGCGCACACGAGGCGCAAACTCAAGTTCACCCTACCTGGCCCGATGACCATCGCCGACACCATCGCCGACGAGCATTACCGCGACCGCCCCGCGCTCGCCCACGCCTTCGCCGCGGCCTTGAACGAGGAAGCGCGCGAGCTCGAAGCGCTCGGCGTCGACGTGATCCAGTTCGACGAGCCGGCCTTCAACGTCTACATGCGCGAGGTCAAGGCGTGGGGCGTGGCGGCGCTCGAGCGCGCCGCGGAGGGGCTTCGATGCTCAACCGCCGTCCACATCTGCTACGGCTACGGCATCAAGGCCAATATCGACTGGAAAGCCAGGCTCGGCGAGCATTGGCGCCAGTATGAGGAGACCTTCCCCGCGCTCGCGGCGAGCCGGATCGGCCAGGTCTCGCTCGAATGCCGCAACTCGCACGTGCCGCTCGAACTCATGGGGCTCCTCAAGGGCAAGGACGTGCTGGTCGGCTGCATCGACGTGGCGTCGAACGCGGTTGAGACGCCGGAGGAGGTCGCCGCGACCATCCGCGCCGCGCTTGCCTTTGTGCCCGCCGAGCGGCTTTACCCTTGCACCAATTGCGGCATGGCGCCGATGGCGGCGGATGTCGCCTACGCCAAGCTCGCCGCGCTCGCGTCGGGCGCCGAGCTCGCGCGCAAGGCGATGCGCTAACCCCTTGCCCCGTGCTCGATCTTCTCCGCCTGGTCGAGAATGTCGAGCAGCGCCGGCCGAAGCCGCTTCAGTTCCGCGATGTGGCTCGACGACAAGAGGGCGAGACGGCGTTCCGCCTTGTCGGTCAGCTCGAGGAGGACGCGGCGCCGGTCGTTCGCGTCGGGCGCCCGCCTGACCAGGCCCGCCTCCTCCAGCCGGTCGGCGAGTTCGACCGCGCTCTGATGCCGGATAAGTAATCTCTCCGCCAAATATCCGACCGTCGTCGCCGAATCCTCGCGGGCGCCCTTGAGCGCCAGCAGGGCCTGATGCTGGCGCGCCGTCAGCCCGGCGCGCGCCGCCGCCGCCTGGCTGAACCCCAGGAAGCGCCGGATCAGGTAGCGCAATTCCGAGAGCAGCCGGTAGTCGCGCTTGCTCGGCCTTCGCGCCCGCGCGCCCGGCGCGGCCCGTCTCTCGTCCATGTCCGGCTCCCCGCTTGCGTTTGATATGTCGGAATGCGATATAGGGCGCGCCGGGAGAAGGTGGAACCCGGCTTTTTGCCAAAACGACGCCAAACCCAAGGGATCGAGAGCGTGCCGGCTCCTCCATCGAGGAGCGGGCGCGCTTTTTATGGAAACGTTCAGGGACCCCGGCGCGTCCCTCTCTTGGAACCCGAAGCCCGAAATGACCGCATCAACCGCCACGGAGCAGGACCCTGCTGCGCCGCGCCACTTCGCCGACCGGCCCGTGCATGAACTCGGCGATTTCACCGTCGGCCCGCGCGTGCTGTTCGTCTCGGCCGTCGCCGTCATGGTCGGGATCGGCGGCGTCGTCTCGGGCGTGATCCTGCTCAAGCTGATCCGCCTCGTCACCAACCTCGCCTATTTCGGCAAGTTCAGCCTCGCCGACGCGCCGCTCGGGCATTCGCCGCTCGGCCTGTTCGCCGCGCTGGTGCCGGTCGCCGGCGCGCTCGTCATCGGCCTGATGGCCCGCTTCGGCAGCGAGAAGATCCGTGGCCACGGAATCCCCGAAGCGATCGAGGCGATCCTGCTCGGGCGCAGCCGGCTCGATGTCAAGGTCGCCATTCTCAAGCCCCTTTCGTCGGCCGTCTCCATCGGCACCGGCGGCCCGTTCGGCGCGGAGGGGCCGATCATCATGACGGGCGGGGCGATCGGCTCGCTGATCGCCCAGCTCCTGCCGGTCAGCGACAACGAGCGCAAGACCCTGCTGGTCGCCGGCGCCGCCGCCGGCATGACGACGGTTTTCGGGACCCCGATCGCCGCGATCATGCTC
>DATGHB010000332.1:0-5331 GCA_035308265.1 Roseiarcus sp. | reverse complement strand
CTGAACTCGGCCTGGTCGCAGAAGCTCTTGAAGCCGGTCAGGCGCAAGCGCTCGAATTTCATCGTCGCGACCCTTCCGTCTTTTCCTGGCGCTCCGCTTGAGCGCCGCTCGCCTCGCGGAAAACGAATCATTTTCGCGAGGCCCGCGCGAGGCTTAGCCGCCATATCGGAGTCGCGCAATCAAGCCTGAGCGCCGAGAAACTTGTGCGAAACCGCGGGCTTTTGCCGCGTTCGATGTGGGTCGTCCTCTTTCAGGGCCGCGCCCGTGGGGCTTGCCGTCATGGCCGGCTTGTCCCGGCCACCGACGCGGCGCCGCCTAAAAGACGAATCCGACATCGCCTCGAGCGGCAGCAAAAGCTGACAGCGACGCCGCTTTTCGACCTTGTAGCTCGTCAAGCGCGCCGTAGCTGCGCCGAAGCGCGTGGGTGGCCGGGACAAGCCCGGCCATGACGCTTCGAGGCCCGGCGTAGTGCGGAGGCCCGCCTCACGTCGCGCGTGCGACACCGATCCAATTGCTCGACTTCCTTCTCCCTTTGCGATAAGAGCCCCGGCCTCAACTGAAAACAGCGCGCCGAAGCGCTTCGCTCGGGTCAGCCCCCGGCGACACGGCAGGAGCAAGTCAAAATGAACGTCATCGAAGAGATCGAGGCCGAGCACGCCGCCAAACTGCCCGGCGCAAAGATTCCGGAGTTTCGGCCCGGCGACACGGTCGTGGTCAACGTCAAGGTCGCGGAAGGCGACCGAACGCGCGTTCAGGCCTACGAAGGCGTGTGCATCGCGCGCAGCGGGCAGGGCCTGAACGAGAACTTCACCGTGCGCAAGATTTCCTATGGCGAGGGCGTCGAGCGCGTCTTCCCCGTCTATTCGCCGATGATCGACTCGGTCAAAGTCGTGCGGCGCGGCAAGGTCAGGCGCGCCAAGCTCTATTATCTGCGCGATCGCCGCGGCAAGTCGGCCCGAATCGCCGAGCGCGTGGACGCGCCGGGCGCCAAGACGCCGGCCAAGGAATAAGGCGCGCGCGAATCCCGTCTCCGCTCCATGAAGGCGGACGGAGAGCTCAGCCTCGGCGGCGCTTCATCTGAGGCGGTGGTCGACGTGCTGGCCCCGGTCGCCGTCGACACCGCCTACAGCTACCGCGCGCCGGCGGGCATGAAGCTTAAGCCCGGCGCCTTCGTCCGCATGCCGCTCGGCGCCCGCCTCGTGACCGGCGTGGCGTGGGCCGTGCGCGAGGGCGAAGGCGGCGGCAATCTCAAGGCCGTGGCCGAGGTTCTGGACCAGCCGCCGCTCGCCGCCCCCTTGCGCGGTTTTCTCGACTGGGCGGCGCGCTGGACGCTCGCGCCCCGCGGCATGCTGCTTCGGATGGCGATCCGGGCCGGCGAGACCGCCGCGCCGACTCAGCCAAAAATCGGCCTCGTCGCCACCGGAAAACCCCCGGCGCGCATGACCGAGGCGCGGGCGCGCGTCCTCGCGGCGCTCGCCGAGGGCGGGGCGCTGATGGCGAAGGCCGCCCTCGCCGCGAGCGCCAAAAGCTCGCCGGGCGTGATCGACGGCCTCATCTCCGACGGCGCGCTTCGCCCCGTCGAACTCGCCCCGGAGGGGAGCGCGGCCCTCGACCCGGATTTCCGCTTGGCCAGCCTCAATCCCGACCAGCGCGCCGCGGTCGCCGATCTCAAGCAGCGCGTCGCCGACCAGGCGTTCTCGGCGACCTTGCTCGAGGGCGTGACCGGATCGGGCAAGACCGAGGTCTATTTCGAGGCGGTCGCCGAGGCGCTCCGGCAGGGGCGCCAGGCGCTGGTGCTGCTCCCGGAAATTGCGCTCACCGCCCAATTCCTCGACCGCTTTGCGGCGCGCTTCGGCGCAAGGCCGGCCGAATGGCATTCGGAGCTCACCGAACGCCAGCGCCAGCGCGTCTGGACGGCGGCGGCGAACGGCGAAGCGCGTGTCGTCGTCGGCGCCCGCTCGGCCTTGTTCCTGCCGTTCGCCGATCTCGGCCTGATCGTCGTCGACGAGGAGCACGAGGGCGCCTACAAGCAGGAGGAGGGCGTCATCTACAACGCCCGCGACCTGGCGGTGGTCAGGGCGCGGTTCGAGAAGGCGCCGATCGTGCTCGCCTCCGCCACGCCCGCGATCGAGACCCGGTTCAACGCTCAGAGCGGACGCTACCGCTGGCTCAGACTCCCCTCGCGCTTCGGCCCCGCGCGGCTGCCCGACATCGCGCTCGCCGATCTCAGGCGCGAAGGCCCGCCGCGCGGCCGCTGGCTTTGCCCGCGCGCGATCGCCTCTATCGAAGAGGCGCGCGCCAAGGGCGAGCAGGCGATGCTGTTCCTCAACCGCCGCGGCTATGCGCCGCTCACCCTCTGCCGGTCCTGCGGCCATCGGTTCCAGTGCCCGAACTGCTCGGCCTGGATGGTCGAGCACCGCTTCCGTAGCCTCCTCGTCTGCCATCATTGCGGCCACGCCGAGCCCCGGCCGCGAGTGTGTCCCGTGTGCCGCGAGGCCGATGCGCTGACCGCCTGCGGGCCCGGCGTCGAGCGCCTGGCCGAGGAAGCGGAAGCCCTCTTTCCCGGCATACGCACGCTCGTTCTCTCATCCGACACCGGCGGGATCGAGACCTTGCGCGGCCAGCTCGAGACGGCGGCGAAGGGCGGCGCCGATCTCATCATTGGCACCCAACTGGTCGCCAAGGGGCACAATTTCCCGCTGCTCACCTTTGTCTGCGTCGTGGACGCCGATGTCGGCCTCGCCAACGCCGATCCGCGCGCGGCCGAGCGCACCTTCCAGCTTCTGCGCCAGGCGACCGGCCGCGCCGGACGAGGCGAGCGGCCCGGACATGCGCTCCTGCAGACCTGGCAGCCGGATCATCCGGTGATCGCGGCGCTCGTCAGCGGCGACGCCGAGCTGTTCTACGCACGCGAGACCGAGGAGCGCAGGCAAGGCCGCCTGCCGCCGTTCGGGCGCCTGGCGGCGATCGTCGTCTCGGCCGAGGACAAGGGCGCGGCGGAGGCGCACGCCCGCGCGCTGGCGCGCGCCGCCCATGGCCTGCCTGCGGCCAAGACGCCCGGCAAGACCTGGCGGGTCGCCCCGCTCGGCGGCGAGCCGCAAGAGGACGAGATCGTCCTGCTGGGACCTGCGGAAGCGCCGATCGCGGTCCTGCGCAAACGCCACCGCTTCCGCCTCGCCGCCAAGGCGCCGCGCTCGGCGGATCTGCAGGGCTTCCTGCGCGCCATGCTGGCCGCCGCCCCCGAGCCGCGCGGCGGGGTCAAGGTCGCCATCGACATCGACCCGCAAAGCTTCCTTTAGGGCGCGCTTGCGAAAAAAGTGGACGCCGGTCTTTGCGAAAGAGCGCGCGAATCAAGAAATCTGGAGCACGCTCCAGAGCGCGGCCGAAACTTGACCGCGTGGACAGTTTCGAACCCCCCGCCGCCCTATTGCTGACCTGGATCCCTGTCTGGCGGCCATTGATCGCCTGTACAGGCTGCCTGGGCGCCGGTTGGATTCTCTCCGCCGTCATGCTGCCTGCACTTCGCCCGGAAGATCGCGTCCGCGTGCAACGGGCCCGCTGAAGAGAATGATGGTCCTATCGCGGTATAGGCTTCCCCCGTCGTCAGGGCAGGTTCAATACGACCGTTAGCCATCGCCTCTGAGTCGTCGATCAGCCTGTCCTTGCCATCGCGATTGACGAGGGTGAGGACCGACCCGTTGACGGCCTGAAGCGTCCCGGAGATTGCGAAACCGCCGGTTGAGGGAGCAACCGCCGCAGCCTCAGCAGCCGGCAGGACGCCCGTCCCCCCTTCTTTGAGAATCGTGAGCAATTTGTTGGAAGCGACATAGACTTGGCCATTCGAGACGGTCGGGACGATATTCGCATTGCCTGCAATATTTGGCCAGGCTCCCACCTGCTTCGGACCGAAGAGCAGGGGGTAGCTCCCGCTGACCGCCAACCCCGAAAATGCATAGAGGTTAACGCCAGTAGAAGCGGTAGAAAGAGGACGTGAAACCGCCCAGATGATCGGCGTATTCGCGCAATTGCCGAATACGCCGCCGCCATTGCACGAAACCGTGGTGAAGAAGCCGCCGTCTTGTCCAGTGGAAAGGGTTGATGTTCCCTCCGGCGACAGGATTGTCGCTGGAATCTGGAAGGTCTGAAGGATCTTACCTTGACTCGCCACGATGCGACCGACGCTGTCTTGACCGGTGAAATACGAGGGCGCGCACCAACAAGGCGATCCCTGGCGCAGTTGGAGAAATTGCAAGCCGGTCCCGGAACGATTGAACAAAAACAGTCTTCCGTCTTTGCCCGCGATGGCGGCGAAAAAAGAGCTGCCCCGTTGCGGCGCGAGCAGCACGCCTCCCGATCCGAGATCTTCATCCGCCTGGTCCATCAGGACAGCGTCGGGCGTGAAGGAGCCATACTGCGGGTTCGGTGAAAAAAGGCCGGTAATCTCGGTTAGATCGCCCTTAAGCTTCACCACGCTTTCTTGAATGTTGCTGCAGGGGGCGCCGGTTCCTGAACATGGGGTGGTGTCGGCCCAGGTCGAGGCCGCCGAATTTCCAGTCGAGAAGATCAGGTTTCCCGACTCGTCGCTCGCCGGGCCCGCGCCGGACATCCAGATTGTGTCCAGGAGACGGCTGGCCGGCGGGCGCCTGTCGTCGAGCTGGTTTGCCGGGAGCGGCGCGAGAGTCGTTCCGTTCCAGCTCCACCCCAGGAGCCAGCCGCGCGAAAAACTGGCCTCAAAGTCGCACCAGCTCGTGAAAGCCGCGTAAACGTTGCCATTGGCGAAGAGCAGCGCCGCTCGCTGGCGTTGGTACGTCGCGTTGAAACTGAGGGCGGCGCCATCGGTCAGCGTATGCGATGCGGCGACTTTGATGGGGGGAAACTTGTCCGCCAGTGTATCGAGGTTGATGGCATGAATAAAATAGGTAGGGGTGGTGTTGTTTACGTTTACGTAGGCGATAACAAATAACGTCTGGCTGGCCCAATCGATGACCGGGGTGGAATTGATCCCAATATTGGGTCCATTATTCCCGCATTGGAACGGCGCCGGGACCGGCGCGCCAAGATTGCGCTGTCTAAAAAGCAAGCCGTCGCCCCGGATCATATAGACGTTGTTCGATTCATCGGCGACATAGGCCATGTCGCTGCCAAAGTAGAAACGTGGCAGGACCAACGGCTGAGCGTCGACCTGATCCTTGAGCGGCACCGTGTGCGCGATTCCTAATTTGCTGGCGGTCGCCGGGGTCAGGATTGTTTCCTGCTGCTGCCATCCGGTTCGAAAATTGTCATTGTGCCACGTCAGGACCGCTCCGTTGGGCGGCGTCGTCGTTGCGGCCA
>DATGHB010000331.1:0-20805 GCA_035308265.1 Roseiarcus sp. | reverse complement strand
ATCTCGAGGTCGTGCAGCTCAACCAATTCTGCTCTGAATGCCGCGCGGTCGGCCTGATGAGCGGCCTAGCCGGCTCGCTTGAGGCGCCGGACATTCCGAGGCTGTTGCTCGTGCGTCCGGATGTCCTTGGATTCCGGGGCGCGCTGTGTCGCGGTCACGATCGGCAAGGCGCGATCGATCCGAACGCGGTCGTTCTCATCCGCGATCTTATCCCTCGCGAAAGACCGGATGCAGAGGCTTCGCCGAAAATCGATTGGCGATTGCTGGCGCGTGGTCTCATTGGCGGACGCGATCAGGAAGGCGAACTCGACCGCGTGTTCGTGCGCGACTTTGTCGTCTCCGCCGCGATTGGCGCCTATGATTACGAGCGCGCCATCCGTCAGCGGGTCGCGTTCGACGTCGAGGCTCTGGCGGTTCGCGCCGGCCCGCATGCCGATGACATGCGGTCCATCTTCTCCTACGACCTGATTCTCGACGCGATCCGGCTCGTGGTTGGGCGCGGCCATGTCGATTTCGTCGAGACCCTCGCCGAACAGGTCGCCGCGATCCTGTTGAGCCATGCGCGCGTGCGCAACGTCCGCGTCAACATCCGCAAGCTCGACGTGATCGAAGGCGAGGTCGGGGTCGAAATCCGCAGGGAGCGCGCCTCGGGTTGGGCCGACGTCCGCCCGGCCGGCGCCGTCGACCGGGGCGCGTAAAGCGCATACGCCGCTTGCCGGCGTAGACAAGCGCGCGGTTTTAGCCAGAAGCGAAAGGACAAGCCGTGGCGATCGCCAAGAACACCATCTGCCTATGGTACGACAAGGATGCCGAGGCTGCGGCCCGCTTCTACGCCGGGACTTTCCCCGACAGCTCGGTCAAGGCCGTTCATCGCGCTCCCAGCGACTACCCGTCCGGCAAGGCGGGCGACGTGCTGACGGTTGAATTCACCATCGTGGGCGTTCCCTGTCTCGGCCTCAACGGCGGGCCCGCCTTCAAGCACAACGAAGCCTTCTCGTTCCAGATCGCCACCGACGATCAGGAGGAGACCGACCGCTACTGGAACGCCATCGTTGGCAATAGCGGCCAGGAAAGCGCGTGCGGCTGGTGCAAGGACAGATGGGGCGTCTCCTGGCAAATCACCCCGCGCGTGCTGACCGAGGCGCTGGCCGCCGGCGGCGCTGAAGCAAAACGCGCGTTCGATGCGATGATGGAGATGGGGAAAATCGACGTGGCGGCGATCGAGGCGGCGCGGCGCGGCTGACGGTTTGCGCCTCGCCTGGAGCGCGACCCCCTCACGCGAGCGTCCGCGCGAGCTCGAACGCCTGGCGGAAATCGAGGCGCAGCGGGGTCTTGCTTTCGGTCATCTGCTTGAACAGACCCTGCTCGGTCCGATACTTGACGTTGCCGATCGCCAGCGCGCCGATTCCGAGCGCGCCGCGCTCGCCGAGCGGCGCGCCGTTGGCGTGAGCGTCCACGCCCTCGACGCCCGACGGCGGCACCGCATTGACGTCCGCCGCGGCGATCAGCTTGGCTGCGCCGGCGATCTCGGTGGCGTCGAGCACCCGCGCGCCCGCTTTCGCCGCCGCCAGCACGACCTCTGTCCGGGCGAGGATCGCCGCCTTCGTCTCCGGCGTCGAGCCGTCGGCGACGGCAAGCTCGACGCCGAACCGGCGATTGACCTCGGCGGCGTGGCGGGCCGTGCGCTCGGTTCCCTCGCGCCCGACCAGGGTAACCTGCGCGCCCTCGAGCGCGGCGATCACCGCCGACGCGGTTCCCACCACGCCGGTCGCGCCAAACACGGAGACGGCGAGGCCGCGAAGCACGCGATTCTTCTTCTCCCGAAGCGTCTTCTCGACCACCGCAATCATCGCCGCCGCGGTGGTGAACGAGCCAGAAGGGTCGGCGAACAGCGAAATCTCGAACGGCTTGAGCAGCGCCTTGCCAGCGGCGTCGAGCATGTCGAGCGCGAGAAGCGCGTCCTTGCCGCCGATGAATACGCCCGTCCGCGCTGCGTCGCGGGGCGAGCGCGAGAACATCGCGTCCTGGACGAGGCCGGTGACTTCGCCGAGCGAAACATGGGTGTAGGAAGCGGTCGCCTCATAGCCGGCGTCGAGCGCCATATTGACGTCGAACGGGCTCATATGCGGGAGCGGGGTGATCATGTGCAGGATGTTCTTGGCCATCTGTCCTCCTGAGCGGTCATTGGACTGAGACGTCTTCCGCCTCGCGGATCTCGGCGCCGCGCTCGCGCGCCTTGCAGATCCTGATTTCGATCCCCGGTTCGCAATCGGGGCGCGCCTCGCGAGCGAGGAATTCCGCATGGGTCGGGTCGGAGGCGAAGGCGAAGCCGGTCGGCCCCCAGGAGCTCTGGCCGATCCCGCGGGCGCCCAGCGCCTTCAATCGCAGGGCGGTCCGGCCGACTGCGGCGCTCAGGAAGCGCCCGCCGCCCTGGCCTTCAGCGAAATGATCGCCGACGATTTCCTGAACGGAGGCAACGCCGTCGCCGAAAGCCTCAAGGTCCTGTTCGGCGGCCCCGGGAAGGATCTGCATCAGCGTGCGGCGGCAGATTTCGCTCGCCGCGCTCGCGGGAAAAGGCGGCAAGCGAGCGAACGCCCGGCTTTCCGCTTCGCCATGGGCGCCCTCGACCCGCGGGTCGAGGATCAGGAGAACGCGCCAGTCCCGGGGGAAGCTCATGTGCGCGACCACGGGCGGAACCTCGGTCTTCGCTCCCCGGCCGGCGTCCACCGCGAGACCGCCGCGCTCGAACAGGGCGACGCCCACGCCCGAACGCCGGCCGCGGTCGAGCAGGCGCGCGTCCTCCCGCGAATCGAGGGGCAATCGCGCAAACTTGCGGAACGCCGTCGCGATCGCCAGCGCCAGCTGAGTCCCGGAGCCCAGTCCGGCGTGGGCTGGAATCGCGTTCTTGACGATGAGCTGTCCGCGGGCGTCGAGGCCGAGGCTTTCGCAGATGCGGCGCGCCAGGCGCAGGCTCCGCTCGCGCTCCTGGCCCAGAACTTCAACGCCTGGCGATTCGCGAAGCTGAACGCGGGTCTCGAAGGCGTCGATGGCGAGACCGATCGATCCGAACCGTCGGCCAAGATTCCCGGCGAGATCGAGAAAGCCCAGATGCAGGCGCGCCGCCGCGGTGACCTGAACCCCGTTCACTTATGCGCCTCTTTTCCGCGATTCATTCGCGCCCCGCGACTTAAGCGAATTTGTCGGAACATTGCGAAACTTCGCACGTTTTGCCAAGCATCGCACGCGACGAACGGCAGGCTGACGTCGGTTGGCGGCGTTTCTCTTGCGACGCCAACCTCGCCGCAATGTTGCGGCGGCCGGTACAAAATGCGATCCTTCCGCGATCAAGGGACGGAACAGGTCCGCTTGAAGGCAGGTGGGCGATGATGGAGCTCATTCTGACGGTGTGCGCGCTGAGCGCGCCCGCCCAGTGCGAGGAACAGCGGCTTCAGTTCGTTGCGCAAGAGTCGGTGATGCAATGTATGATGCAGGCGCCGCCCTATATCGCGCAATGGTCGAACGAGCATCCGGGGAAACGCGTTACGCAATGGCGGTGCGCGTACCCTGGCGATGAGAAGACCTAGTCGGCGCAAATCGCCGCGCAACGATGAGCGCTACGTCTATCGCAGATCGACGCAGGGAAAGCGCGCCATGTGGCTGAGACAGGGCTTGCTTGCGCTCGCGCTCGCGGCCGCGCCGGTCTCTGGGGCTGACGCGCAAGAGACAATGCGCGGCCTCGACCTCACCTCGCCGGACATGACGACGGCCGAGATGACCCGCGCCGAGGTGGAAGCCGCGCTTCATGCGGCGCCAGGGGGGCGGGGGGTGGATTTCGCCGGCAAGCGGCTTTCCGGGCTCGATCTGTCCGGCCTCGATTTCACCAACGCGAACTTCCGCGCGGCGCGGCTCAACCACACGAACCTTTCGCACGCCAGGCTTGACGGCGCGACGCTGGACCAGGCGTGGGCGCTTGGCGCCGACCTTGAGGGCGCGAGCCTCGTGAAGGCGAGCCTGTTCGCGGCGCAGATGGCGGGCGCGAATCTCGACGGCGCCGATCTGACCGGCGCGCGGGTGACAGCGGACCTCACCGGCGCGCATCTCATCGGCGCCCGATTCGAAGACGCCGATTGCGGCGCGGACGAAAAGAACCAGTCGATGGGCCTCATGCGCGCCACGTTCAAATCGGCCGATCTCGCCCAGGCGGATTTCGCGCGGGCCAATCTCGCCCGCGCCGACCTCGAGTTCGCCAGGCTTTCCGGCGCCAATCTCGAAGGGGCTTCCCTGCGGGAAGCCGACGCAAGCGGCGCCGATCTGCGCGGCGCCAATCTTCAGGGCGCCGATGTGTCGGGGCTGGACGTCGACTCCGCGCGGATCGACGCCGCCAGCGTCCCCCTGCTCGCCAGGGCGGCGAACCTCGATCGCGCCCACCGCGAGTGAGCCACGAAAGGCGGCTCTATCGCGGGTCCTTGGCGGGCATGCGCGGCGGGGCGAGCGGGGTGAAATTAACGGTCTGATTTTCCCCATGCGCGGACTGGGGGTCGAGCGGACCGCCGGATGACGGATCGCCGCCGCCTGTCGTGGTGATGACCGAAGGCGTGACCTCGCGGGCCACGGCCGGCGCCGAGTCGCCCTCGCCGTTGCCGAAGTCCGCGGTGCGGCCGCCCTGCGGCTTGCCCTCGGCGCTCGCCTTGACCGCGGCTTCCGCCTTTTCCGCGAGATGAACATTGTAGGGGAGACGATAGGCGCGAGGAACGCCGCTCGGGAAGTTGTTGTCGTCCAGCGCTTCGACCCACAGGTGGATGACGCCGTCGGGTTCGCTGTCGAGCGAATGCGGCTCGACGATCCGGGCGTCCAGGAGCTTGAATTGCGCCGGCAGCGGATCGGGCGAGGACCAGCCGAGCAGGCCTCGCGTGGCAAAGAAGCTGACCACGTAGAAAGCGCTGGTCACCACGACGAGGCCGGCCTTCATCGGCCAGGGGATCCTGGCGAAGACGCAGATGACGAGCAGCAGCACGCCGAGCAGCGCGTAGGCGATCGAGAGCCAGACGATATCGGAAGCGAGGCTGGTCACAGGTGCTTCACGTAGCCGGTTTTCGGGTCGAGATCGGCGCCATTGGCGCGCACGTTGCGAAAGCTCTCCATCAGCGACTTCGGCCTACGGTTGACGTCAATCACTTTGCCGGCGCCGTCAAGCGTGAAGCGCACGGCGGTCTTCTCGTCGCCGGTGTGATCGACGAAGACCGTATCGTCAAAGATCACCTGCGCGGTCGGGTTGAGTTTCTGCACCTTGACCTTCGCCGGCACCGGCCGGCCGGTGGTCGCCAGGAAATGGCTGACGTTGACGGTGTATTCGCCGGCGACCACACCCCGGATGGTGACGATCTCCTCGCGGATCGGAGAGGAGATCTTCTTGCCGTTGACGACGATGAAATCGTTGGCGCCGCCGCGGTCGTCGCGGTCGAGCACCATGAAGCCAGCCTCGCGGTGGCGATACCAGGCGATGTTGCCCGCCGGGTCCTGCACGAACAGGTCGAGATCGTCGGGATGGCTGTCCGGCCAATCCATGGTGACGATGAATTCGGCCTTCGAGTCGATCTTGCCGTCCTTGGCCTCGGGCGAAATCGCGAGCACCGCGAGAAAGAACAGGAACGCCACCGCCTGCAGCGCCTTGAACAGCATGACGCTGAAGGGATCGAACGGCTCTTCAGGGGGGTAGAGGCCGAAATCATCGATCATGCGCTGTGCCCGAGATCGTGGGCGCGCTCGAGCGCCGGCACGACGCGCGTCTCGGTCAGCGTCACCGCGCGCGAGAACACTTTCGCCGTCGCGATGTCCAGCATGTAATACTGGATTCTTAGCAGGATTGAGCCGACGAGGCCGGCGAGGGTCGCATACATCGCCACCGCCATGCCTTCGCTCATCAGCCCCATCGACGATTTCATCGTCGCCTTGTCACTGACGTCCAGGCCGGCGATCGGCGCCAGCATGATGATGAAGCCGATGATCGTGCCGAGGAGGCCAAGCTTCATCACCGTATCGCTGGCGAACGCGCCGAAGCCGTTGGTGCCGCGCAGGCGATCGGCGAGCGAACGCAAGAGCAGCGTCTGATCAAGCCGCCCTCGCCCTTGCGTGCGCGCCTTCAGGGCAAGGTCGCGGATGTGCGCGGCGACAATTCCATCAGGGGGCGCGGCGGACGATTCAAGAGCGGCGGCGTCGGCGCCGCCCTGCTCGATGCGGGCCGCCGTCCGCCGCCCGGCGTCGCCTTCGCGCGAGACCACGATCGTGCGCCAAAGGCAATGCAGCGACGCGCCCACATAAATCAGCGCGATCACCGACGACAGATAGGTGCGGTCCGACGTCACCATCAGGCGGATGAGGCCGTAGCGCCACAACAGGACCGCGGCGAAAACGGTCACGCCGGTGAAGATGAGCCAGCGCAGCAGAGGCGCGCGATCCGATGGCGACCATGCGGAGGCTTGCTCCGGCGATAGCGCGGCGGCCGTCATGCAGTTTCCTTCCAGGGTCGTGAGCGACCAGCCGGGCGAAGGATAACGATCGCATCGATGAGCGCAAGGCGCGGGGCGCCTGGGTCAGGGCCGCGGCAGCAGGATCTCGCCCTTGCCCAGCGCGGCCATGTCTCCCGCGAAGCGCCTCAGCGGCCGGCGGAACAGTCGCGCCAGCTTCGGGCTGGCCTCGCCGATATAGGCCGCCAGAAGCCGCGACGCGACCAGGTCGTGTTCGCCGCAATCGGCGAAGGTCGGCGAGAACAGCGTCGCTCCCCGTCCGATGAGGATCGTCCCGCGGCCCATCAGATAACCGGGTAAATCGCCCGCTTCGCCGCCGATCGCCAGCGTGCCCGCGATCATCCGGCTCCCGGCGTAGGGGCCCGCGCGGCCTTCGATGAGGATCACGCCGCGCCTAAGCCGGTCGCCGGCGCGCTCCCCCGCGGCGCCGCGCACATGAATGAGGCCGCCGCTCATGCCGGCCGTCTCGCCGCTGAGCGGACCTCCGAGCCGCTCGCCCGCGTCGCCTTCGATGGCGAGCGTTCCGCCCTTCATTCCAGAGCCTGCGAACGGACCGGCGGCGCCGCCAATCGTCAACAATCCTCCCGACATCAGACGGCCAGCTTGCGCCCCGACTTCCCCGTCGACGTGGATTGAGCCCGCTGTCAGCCCCATGCCGACGCGATCGAAACGCGCACTGCCGCCTTCGATGACGATCGCAGCGGGGTCGCCTTCGTGGATGCGGAAAACGTCTCCCGCCGTGATGCGCACGCGGGTCGTTTGCAGTTCGATGCTCGCAACCTCGGCTACCGATTTGCCGGCAAGGTTCTGCGGCGTCAACGGCGACAGATCGAGACGCTGATCCGGAGGTGCGCGCAACGAGAAGGTGAACGAGCTCAAGGCAGCAGATCCTTGAGATGATAGTGGTGACGGCCGAGCTTGCCGCCGTAGTTGCCGGCGCCGACGCGCAAGGCGCCGCGGTCGGCTCCTATTTCGATGATCGCGGCCAGTCCCGTCCGCATCGCATTGGCGACAGCTTCGCTGGTCAGGCCGTCGATGACGATTTCGAGCACCGACCCAATCTCGGGAGAAAGAGCGCTGTCGACCGCGCCTTTCAAAGTCGGGCAGTAGCGGTCATTGGTCGACGCGCTCGCGCCCTTGTATTTCGAGCCGACCTTCGACCCCGAACGCGCTATGCCGCCCGGAAACGGCATGATGACATCGGCGACCTTGCGCATCGCCTCCACTGCGGCCTCGGTCGCGAGAAGCGTCTTCGCCGGGCTCTCACCCATGACGATGAGATTGCCGCCGCCGACCGCTTTCTTGGTGAGATAGGTGGTCGACTCGCAGACGAATTCGCCATCCATCACCGGAACGCGCCAGTATCTGCGATCGGCGAGCCGCTTGGCGATCTGCCAGCCATCGCCGAAGAAACGAATCGCATCTCCAAGCTTGAGCTTGTCTTCGCCTGAGTCCAGGCCTGCATAGCAGGCCGAGCCGGGGCTGGTGAGCACGCATTGCCCGACGCGGCTTTGCAGTTGCTTCTGCAGTTCCGCGGTCGAGACCGCGAACATGAGCACGCGCACGCCCGGGCGTCCGTCCGGCGTTTGTTCCGGGGATCGAACGCTCTCGACGTTCGCTTCGCAACCGCAGCCGATCACGGAAGTGGCGAAACCCGTCATCGTCTCCGCCGCTTGCTTCGCCCAACGCTCGGTGGGCGCCGTGATGACGAGAGCGGTCGCTCGCATATCAAACGCTTCCGCGAAAGTGTCGTCGATGGCGATTCCGTTGGCTGTCAGCTCCGGCATGCGACCGCCTCGAAGGGTTGCGGCCGCGCGATGGCGCCTTCGGGCACGCGCATGAAATCAGACGGCAGGCCGTAACGCTGGTCGTAATAGTCTGTCATGCGGCGCCGCATCGACGCCTCGACGGTAGGCGTCACATTCAGCGCGCGGCCAAATCGGACCTGCGTCACCTCGCCGTCGCGCACGACGAGCTCGCCGTCCTTATAGACGCGCGCCGCGGCGCGAAACATTTGCGCAATGTCCTTGCCAGGGCGGTAGAGCGCGATGTCGGCGCGCGCGCCCTGGCCGAGATGCCCGCGATCGGGGAGGCCCAGCAGTTTCGCCGGCGCCGCGCGCGTCATGATGGCGATTTCGCTTAATGTATATTCGCGCGTCAGCGATGGCAGCGTCGTCACCGCCAACGCTTCCTTCTGCAGGCGGGACAGCCATTCGGCTCGCACGTCCTTGTCCATCAGCAGCGCGAAGATCTCGGGGTAGGCCGTGAACGGCGCGCCATTCGGGTGGTCGGTGGTGAAGAACACGCGCCACGGATCGTCAATCATGAGGAACAGCTCGAGGCCGGCCACGAATTGCACCGCATTATGAAAACTGCCGGCGCGATATTCATAAGGCACGATTCCGCCGCCGTTCGAATCCCCGTCGATGATGGCGTATTTCTTCGGCCGCGCCTGGCCGCGGGCGGAGAACTGCCTCAGCACGTCGGACGAGATCGTCACCGTCTGCCCGAACATCGCCTGGCCCACGTCGATACTGACGTTTCTGGCAGCATTGACCGCTTCGGCGAGCTGGGGCGCGGCCGAGGAGAAGCCTTGCGGCCCCTCTTTGCCATAAGCGTAGAACTGAAGATGCGCCAGATGCAGCGGCAGGTCCTCCGCCGCGGCGATGGTCGCGAGCGCGGTCTCGAAGTTTCCCGGCAGGCCAAGATTGTTGCAGTGAACATGCAGCGGATGGGGAACGCCGATCTCGTGCACCGCCTTCTGCAGCGCTTTCACGATCGCGCGGCTGGTCACGCCATAGTAGGGAACCACATCGTCGAGCGAAAAACTGCGGACGTTGTCCTTGAACGCCGCCACGCCGCCGGGGTTGACGACCTTGAGCCCGAGCGCCCGCGTCGTTTGCAATGTCCAGGCGACGTGGTCGCGGATCGCGCTTGCGCCTTCGTTGGACCGCATGAGGCCGAGCGTGAAATCGTCATTGCCGAGGATGGTCAGGATCGCCTTGTCGATGATCGGCGTGTCGGCCAGCTCGAGATGCGCGTGGAGCGCGTGATGCGGCGAGATCGCTGGCTCGACCACCGTCGTGAAGCCCATCTCGGCATAGAGCCGCCCGGTCTCGAACGTTGTCCATCCGACCTGCGAGAGCGGCGTCGAGTCGGGGCGGCGCGCGTGGGCGCGATGCTGTTCGGGCAGCATCAGGCGGGCGGTGTTCACGTTCGCGCCCGCGATATGCGAATGGATGTCGATGCCGCCGGCCATCGCGATGAGGCCGCTCGCGTCGACCGTTTCGTCCGCCTCCGCGCCTTGCGGCGGCGCGACGATCCTGTCGTCGCGGATAAAGAGATCGCCGATCTCGTCGCGCCGGTTGGCAGGATCGACGACGCGCGCGCCTTTGATGCGGGTCAGCATGATGGAACGTTCGCCTCCGCGAGGCAGGCGCCGATGCGCTCGAGAGCTTCCGCGGCGCTCGGCGCGGCGCTGGGCGCGGAGGCCACGGCGGCGATCAACGTCCCCACTTCGGATGAGTGCATGACCGCGTCATGATCGACGCCGGGACGCCCGATCGCGATATGCACTTCCGGCTCTTTGGCGAACACCGCCGTTCGCTCGCACAAGGCGATGACCTTCGGCCCTTCCGCCCATGCGGGCGGCGCCGCGCCAAAGGCGGAGATCCACAACACGCAGTCGGTCTCCCCCGACGCCACCAGGCGCCCGGCGTCGAACCGCCAGGGATCATGCAGTGGAGCGCCGAGGCCGAACCCGGTCCGCATCGGGAACCCGGTCATCCACCCGCACGCGGCGAGCACGCCCGCGCCATTGTCCGGCGGGGCAAGCGGCAGTGTCGAGAACCGCGTGGTCTCGTTGAGCTCGCGGACGAGGCCGTGGAGCATCTCGATTTCGAGCGCGCCGAGACTCGCCGCCGTCCAGACCGCGACGCCGAAGTGCGCGCCCTTGATCGTCGTCGCGATCGAGTCGAGCGCGGACAAAGGCAGCCCGGATTGCGCGACACCGCGGTTCGCGACGGGGCGCCCTTTGACCCGCGCGCGCAGGGCCGCAAGATTGACTGCCAGCGTGGCGCCGCGCCCCGCTGCCCAAATCTGGATATCGCCCTCGAACCCCTGGATTTTTGCGCCTGTGGCCGGCGCCAGCCAAATGATGCGCCGCTTGACATCCACGCCCTCCGGCCTCGCCTGCGGCCGCAGTAGCCGCTCGTTCAGGGCGGGCCAGGCTTCCGTCAGGCCGTCGCCCACCAGCATGACGACGTCGGCGCGCACGCGAGCTTCGCCGGGCGTCGTCAGCATGACGCCGGTTCCGCGCAACGAGTCGAGATCGCGCATGAGCGCCGCCGAATGCATGTGCTCGATGATCCCGCCGGTCCGTTCGGCGAGCGTGACCGCCGCCCTCGCTCCCGCGATATCCGCGCCTAAGCCAGCGATGAGCGGTTGATGGCTTTGCGCCAGCAGCCGGGCGGCGGCGCGAGCCGCGTCGTCGAGCGATGCGGGCTCGCCGCCGACCGATGCCGCGGCCCTGGCGCCGATTGGATCCTTCAGTGACACAGGCTCCGCCCGGGGTTCGACGCCGGCGCCCGCAGGCGCCGTCGGGAATTGGCGACTCGACTGGACAAACCCCGGTTGACCGGGTTCAATCGCATCGCGATCATTCGCATCTAAGCGGCAAACAATAGCGCAGCCCAACGAAATGCCTAGCCCTTGTCGCCAAGTTCCCGAACGGCTGAGCATCGGCGTCGGATGATCGACCGTCCCGCGATTGTCATCGTGGCCTATTCCGCGCGCGCGCTTAGCTCCTCGGCCGCCCGCGCCGGATTCGCTCCGCTGGCGATCGACGTCTTTGGCGACGACGATACGAGAGAGACGAGTCTCGCCTGCGTGAAGCTCGACGGCGGATTGGGGCATGGATTGGAGCCGGGCAAGCTCGCCCGCGCCGTCCAGGCGCTGATCGACGCCCATGGTCCGGTTGGCCTCGTCTATGGCGCCGGCTTCGAGCATCAGCCGGAAGCGCTCGCCGCGATCTCCGGCGCCACACGGGTATTCGGCAATAGCGCGGCGACGTTGAGCGCCGCCAAGGATCCGCTGGCGCT
This sequence comes from Roseiarcus sp., assembly GCA_035308265.1. Taxonomy (GTDB): domain Bacteria; phylum Pseudomonadota; class Alphaproteobacteria; order Rhizobiales; family Beijerinckiaceae; genus Roseiarcus. The sequence goes on along the minus strand of DATGHB010000331.1, from coordinate 9,182 downwards.
CGCGCGTGTCTGCGATGCGAACGGCGTCCGACATCCCAGAATTGCGTTTTCGACGCCGGATGAACCCGAACTCTGGCTGATGAAGAAACGGGGCGGCGCCGGCGGCGCTCACATCGCCGCCGCGCATGGCGCGAGCCCGGCTTCGCCGGATTGTTATTTTCAACGCCGCGTCGCCGGAACGAGCGTCTCGGCGCTCTTCCTCGCAAACGGAAAAAAGGCGGAAATTATTGGGCTAAGCATGCAATGGACCGCGCCAGCGCCGGATTCGCCCTTTCGATATGGCGGCGCCGCCGGACCGGTCGAGGTCGGCCAGGCCGAGGCGGCGGACATCGCTCGCGCTGTCGGCGTCATTGCTTCCGAGTTCAGTCTCGTCGGCCTCAACAGCGCCGATTTTCTTCTGTCGCCCGACGGGGTCTCGCTGATCGAGATCAATCCGCGGCCCGGCGCGACGCTGGACGTGTTCGAATCCGACGAGGCCCCCCTGTTCGCTCGTCACCTCGCCGCCTGCGAAGGACGTCTCTCGCCGATGTCCCGCGGCATGGCGTGCAAAGCGGCCGAGATCGTTTATGCGCCTTGCGAGCTCGTTGTGCGGAAGAGCGTGAACTGGCCGGATTGGGCGGTCGATCGATCCGCTCCGGGGACGCGCATCGGCGCCGGCGATCCCCTGTGCACGGCGCTCGCCTCTGGCGCGACCGCCGATTTGGCGCGAACCTGCGCGCGCGAGCGGGCGAAGGCAATCATCGCGCGCGTGAGGGAGGCGGCTCATTGAGCGACGTCGAAACCCTGAGCGTCAATCGGCGCGGGGCCGAATTGACGGCTGCGCTCAAGCGCGACGCGATCCTGTTGAACCTCGGCGCCGCCTTGGGATCGCTCGGGGAAACGCTGATCGACGCCGGCGCCAGGCGCCGCGGCGGCGTCGAAGCGGGCTTGCGCATCGCGGAAATCTGCATGGGCGGACTTGGGACGGCGCGGCTTCTCCCGGACAGCGCGACGCCGCGCTGGCCCTGGACGATCGCGGTTCATTCGCCTCAGCCGGTCATCGCCTGTCTCGGCAGCCAATATGCGGGCTGGAGCCTGGCCCACGGGGAAGGCAAAGACGCGTTCTTCGCTCTCGGCTCGGGACCTGCTCGCGCGCTGGCGCAGAGGGAGGCGATCTTCAACGACATCGGCTATCGGGACGAAGCCGATGTCGCGACCCTGATCATCGAAAGCGGGCGTCCGCCGCCGCCCGAGATCGTGGAGAAGGTCGCGCGCGATTGCGGCGTCAAGCCGTCGGCGCTGACGGTGATCTACGCCCCGACGCAGAGCCTGGCCGGGGCGGCGCAGGTGGTCGCGCGCGTGCTGGAAGTGGCCCTGCACAAGGCCCATGAGCTCAAGTTCCCGCTGGAGCGGATTGTCGATGGCATGGGCGCCGCGCCCCTGAGCCCTCCGCATCCGGATTTCGTCGCCGCGATGGGCCGCACCAACGACGCAATCATTTACGGCGGACGCGTCCACCTCTTCGCTGCCGGCTCGGCCACGGATGCGAAGGAGCTGGCCGAAGCGCTGCCGAGCCGCGCCTCGCGCGACTTTGGCGCGCCCTTCGCCGAGATTTTCAGGCGCTTCAAGGGCGATTTCTACGCCATCGATCCGATGCTGTTCTCTCCCGCCGAGGTCATCGTCACCGCGATCGAGAGCGGGGAGACTTTTCACGCCGGCGCTCTGCATCACCAATTGCTCGATGCCTCGTTCGCCTGAGACCGCGGCGAGCCGCGTCGCCGCCCCCACGATCCTCGTCGTCAGCGATCAGCGCGACTGGCACGCGCGCCAGATGGAGGCGGCGTTCGCCGCGGCCGGCGCCCGCGTCGAGCGCATCGATCTCGCCGCCTGCGGGTTCGACACCAGAAGCGCGAGCGGGCTCACGCTGCCTCACCTCGGATCGCGATTGCCCGACGCTGTGCACGTGCGCACGATGTCGGCGGGCTCGTTCGAGGCGGTCACCAGGCGTCTCGGCGTCCTGCATGCGCTGAACGAACTCGGCGTCGTCGTCTGGAACGATGCGCGCGCGATCGAGCGCTGCGTTGACAAGTCGATGACCAGTTTCCTCATCGCGCGCGCCGGCCTGCCGACGCCGCCGACCTGGACGATGGAATCGCTGTCCGCCGCGCGCGCCCTCGTCGAGCGCGAAGCCTCGCACGGGCCGCTTGTGCTCAAGCCCCTGTTCGGCGCGCAGGGGAAGGGCTTGCGGCTCATTCGAGGCCCAGACAACCTGCCCCGCCCCGAAGAGGTCGCGGGCGTCTATTATCTCCAGCGCTTCCAGGCGAACGGAGGGCGGGACTTCACCGACTACCGGCTGTTCGTCCTGCGTGGCCGGGTGATCGCCGCGATGATGCGGCGCGCCGCGACCTGGATCACCAACGTCAAGCAGGGCGGCCAACCCCTGGCGGTCGCGCGCGATCCGAAAATGGAGCGTCTCGCCGTTCAGGCGGCGGAAGCGGTCGGCGCCCAGATCGCCGGCGTCGACGTCATGGTCGGCGCCGACGGCGCGCCGACCGTGCTCGAGGTCAACAGCATGCCGGCATGGAGCGGCCTGCAAAGGGTGAGCAGGCGCAACATCGCCGAAGCGATCGCATCGGCGCTGATGGACGAGCTCTCCGGTCGCGCCGCGCGGCGGCGCGCCCGGTGAGCGGGTACGACGAGGCGATCGCCGCGGCCTATGTCGAGGCGTGCCTGGCCGAGCTCGATGCGCCCAAGCCCGGCAACGTGCATCGGTTCGCGCCCGGCCACGGCATGCAGGCCGCCGACTTCGTTCTGAGCGCGGAAGTGAGCGCCGCCTGGGTCGCCGCCAAGGGCGCGCAAGTCGGAACCCGCGTCCGCGCCGCGGTCGAGGCGACGCTTCGTGCGGTCGGTCAGAACACCAATCTCGGAATCATTCTCCTCAGCGCGCCGCTGGCGGCGGCCGCCGAGGCCCCGGACGCCGCCCTGCGCCCGGCGCTCACGCTCGTGCTCGATCGCCTCGATGAGGCGGACGCCGCGGACGTTTTCGCGGCAATTGCCGCCGCCAATCCCGGCGGCCTCGGACGCGTCGCCCGGCACGACGTGAACGCCCCCGCCGCGACGACCCTCCGGGAGGCGATGGCGGAGGCGGCGGAGCGGGACCGGATCGCGCGGCAGTATGTCACGGCCTACGAGGACATTTTCGCGCTCGGCCTGCCGGCGCTCGCGGCGGCCCGGCGGCGTCACGCCGAAGCGCGCCGGTCGACGCTCGCCGTCTATCTTGCGTTTCTCGGCGCGATCCCCGACACCCATATTGTCCGGAAATTCGGCGTGAGCGCCGCCGAGGCAGTCCGCCGCGAGGCGGCGGACTGGGGGCGCGCGTTCGCCGCGGCCCGCCATCCGCATGAGATCGAGGCCAAGCTCATGAACTGGGACGCGGCGCTCAAATCGCGCGGGATCAACCCTGGAACGAGCGCGGATCTGACGGTGGCCACTCTCCTTGCGTCCTCCCTCAAGTCCCTCCGCGGCGACAAAAGCTGAGCCGCCATCTTGCCCTTGAGCGCCAACGATGCTTGAGTTGCGGCGACTATCCGGCCAACCGATCCTGCCTCCGGGCGGGATGCTGACAACAAGGATAGCCAGTCCGCCTCGTCGCAATGGGCGGGGGGCGCACGTGGTTTGGCTTGATCCGAGGGAGGAGTTCGCATGGCGAAGATCAATAAGCTCATGGTTGGCGAATCGCTGGTCGGCGACGGCAATGAAGTCGCCCATATCGACCTCATCATCGGTCCGCGCGGCAGCGCGGCGGAGAGCGCCTTCGCGAACGCGCTGACCAACAACAAGGACGGTTTCACGTCCCTGCTCGCGGTTCTGGCGCCCAATCTGGCGACCAAGCCTCACACCGTCTTGTTCAACAAGGTGACGATCAAGGGCGCCAAGCAGGCGGTGCAGATGTTCGGACCCGCGCAGCACGCGGTCGCCAAGGCGGTCGCCGACAGCGTCGCCGACGGCACGATTCCCGCGGCGGAAGCCGACGACCTGTTCATCTGCGTCGGCGTCTTCATCCATTGGGATGCGGCCGACGACAAGAAGATCCACGACTTCAACTATCGCGCCGTCAAGGAATCGATCGAACGCGCAGTCAGCGGCAAGCCGACGCCGGCGGAAGTCGTCTCGCAGCGCGACTCGGCCAAGCATCCCTTCAGCCCGTAAGGCCAAGCCCAACACGCGGGAGAACACGTCTCCCGCGTGCGTCCTTTCGCCGCTCGATGGCTCCCGCCGGTCACGGGCTCCGCCCGTCGAGGGCGATGCGCATGAGATCCATGGCCGACCGCGCGCCCAGCTTGTGCTTGAGCTGGGTGCAGTTGTTGGCGATGGTCTTGTAGGAGAGATCGAGCGCGTCGGCGATCTGGGTCATCGTCTGGCCGGCCGCCAGAAGACGCAGGATTTCGAGTTCGCGGGCGCTCAGATTCGAGACCGCCTCCGGGCTGGGATCGGCGCGCAGAAAGGCGATCCGGCGCGCCATCTCGGGGTGCAGATAACGGCCGCCATTCGCGACCAGCTTGACCGCGCCGGCGAACAGGGCCGGATCGTCGTTCTTGGCGATATAGCCGCTGGCGCCGGCCTCAATGGCGCGCGCGGCGACGATCGGGTCGTCATTCATGCTGAAGATGATGAGCCGCGCCCCCGGCGCCCGCTCGACGATGCGGCGCAGGAGTTCGAGCCCCGAATACCCCGGCAGATTGATGTCGATGATCGCGACGTCGGGCTTGAGGTCGCAATAAGCGGCGAAACCGCCCGCGCCATCCGTCGCCTCGATGACCTCGATGTCCCGCTCCCCCTCGAGAAGCGCCCGGCATCCCGAGACGATGATCGGATGATCGTCGACGATGAGAACTCGCACTGGCCAAAGCCTCCCTCATGGGACCGCCAATCCGGCCGTCCGCCGAATCGGCCCCGCGCCGCAAAGGGACAATGGGCCTCCGCGCCATGCCCCCGCCACCATTGACAAGGGGCCAGGGCAAAATCAACGGTGAGGCGCAAAAAGGCGGCGGCGGATGTGGCGTTCAGTCTCCCTGCGCAATCGGGTCAACCTCATCTTCGCGTCGCTGTTCGCGCTCTGGCTCGCGGTCGACGCCGTCCATGTGCTTTTGCAGGCGAGCGAGCGGACACGCGCCGAAACGCAAAGCGCGATGCGGCTGACCAAGGATTTCGTCGCCACCACCATCAAGCGTTCGCAGGGCGGGCTCGAGCCGGACGCGGTTACGGCCCTCGTCGCCAGTCTCAAGAACCTCAGGCACGTGCGCGCGGGAGTTGGCGATCCTTCGGCGGCGTCCTCGATCCTGAGCGAAGCGAACAGCGCGTCCGCGTCGCCGCGCTGGTTTCGCGCGCTGGTCAGGGCGCCCGCCGAAACAGCCGTCATTCCTGTCAGGATGAAGGACGGGGGGACGGAGTCGATCCTCCTGGTCGCCGATCCGGAGGACGAGATCGACGAGGTCTGGGCGGAGGCGCGCGACCACGCGCTGGTCGGCGGGCTGATGGCGCTCGCGGCGATCGGCTTGACCAGCCTTCTGGTCGGACGCGCGATGAGGCCGCTCGGCGTCGCCGGGGCGACGCTGGCCAGGCTTGAAGCCGGCGACTATTCCGCGCGCGCCGAAGACCGCGGGCCTCCGGAAATCCGCGATCTCAACGCGAAGCTCAATTCTCTGGCGAAGACGCTCGACGGCTTGAACCGCGCCAACCGCGACTTGATGGGGCGCATTTTCGACGCGCACGACGAGGAGCGGCAGCTCATCGCCCACGAGCTGCATGACGAATTCGGGCCGCATCTCTTCGCCTTGCGCGCAAGCGCGGCGGTTCTGGCCAGGACAATTGGCGATGAGCCCGACGCGCGCGCCGCGGCGAGCGCGATCGAGGCCCAGGTCGGAGAGCTGCAAAGCCAGAACCGGCGAATCCTCGCCGATCTCAGGCCCGCCGCGCTCGAGGAGCTCGGTCTTGTCGCGGCGATCGAGGCGCTTGTCGCGCATTGGCGCCGCGCCGATCCCAACATCGCGGTCGCGCTCGACGTGGACCCGCGCGTCGAGACTTTGGGCGAACGCGCGAGTCTCACCGCCTATCGCTTCGTGCAGGAGGCGCTGACCAACGCGTTTCGCCACGCCGGCGCGACCCGGATCGAGGCGTCGCTCAAGTTCGAGCCGCCGGTCGGGTCGCCCGCCTTGCGCGATCCGTCGCTCGCCGGGCTCGTCATGCGAGTGGCGGACGACGGCCGCGGCTTGAGCGGCGAGGCCGAACCGGGGATGGGGCTTACCGGCATGCGCGACCGGGTGCGGCTCATGGGCGGATCGGTCAGCATCGGGCCGCGTCAGGGCGGCGGGGTTGCGGTCGAAGCGCGCTTCGCGACCGCGCAAGCGGCTCGGGGGCAGGATAATTTCCTGGCATTTGCAGGAACTCGTCCCGGGAAACATTCGAATGATTGAAGTTACACGCGCCGATCACAGCGGTTAGTCTGACCCATGTCGCGGGCGGGTTCAGGAGAGGCTCGCCATCTCAACCGCGGTCCAGCTCGCGATTCTGTCGTCGGGGGCGGGCAATCGCAAGGGGGGAAAATGACGACCAGAATCGCCGGGCGTCTTGCGGCGGCCGGCGCCGTTCTCGCCCTTACGACGATCGGCTCTCCGGCCGAAACGATCACGCTCCCGACCTTCGACGTCGTCGCGACCACCCCGCTCGGCGGGGGCGAGATCGACGTCGCCAAGTCTCCCTTCTCAGTCTGGCAGACGGGCTCGCAGGACATCCAAAACTTCAACGACTCGACGCTCCCCGGGACGCTCGCGCGCCAGGCGCCGGGCGTCACCGTCAACAACGTATCGGGCAACGACTTCCAGCCCGACGTCAGCTATCGCGGCTTCGACGCAACCGCTGTCACCGGCACCCCTATCGGCCTCGCCGTCTACCAGAACGGCGTGCGCATCAACGAGGCGTTCGGCGATACGGTCAACTGGGATCTCATTCCTGAAAATGCGATCGACAGGACGGCGATTGTCGCCGGAAACCCGATCTTCGGCCTCAACGCGCTTGGCGGCGCCCTCACCGTCACAATGAAGAACGGCTTCACCTGGCAGGGCTTCGAAGCCGATCTTCGCGGCGGCTCATTCTATCGCGCGCAAGAGGAGCTTCAGTACGGCAAGCAGGTCGGAGACTGGTCGGTCTATGCAGCGGCCACGCAGATCAACGACGGCGGCTGGCGCGTCGACGGCGCCTCGCAGCTCACCAACTTCTACGGCGACGTCGGCTACAAGGCCAACGGTTTCGAGTCGCACCTGCAACTGACCGCAGGCGACACCCAGTTCGGCGCCGCCGTCTTCACGCCGATCCAGCTGCTGCAGAACAATTGGAGCAGCGTCTACACGGTTCCCCAGACGACCTATAACAAGATGGCGATGGTCTCCTGGACCGGCGCTTACGCCTATTCGCCCACCTTGAGTTTCCAGGGCGGGGCCTATTTCCGCGCCTTCAACCAGGCCCATGTCGACGGCAACCCGACCGATTTGAGCCCCTGTCCGCCGTTTTCGTGCCTGAACGGGAGCCCGGCGCACGACACATTGGGGGGCATCATCCCCGATTTGTCGAACGGCGGGACGACCGATCTCGGGGAAATCGATCGAAACTGGACGCAATCGCGCTCGCTCGGCGCGAGCGTCCAGGCCGTCGACGCCGCCAAGCTCGCAGGCCACGACAATACGCTGACGGTTGGCGCGTCGCTCGACTATGGCTGGACGCGCTTCAACGGCGCGAGCCAGATGGGCACATTCTTCAACGACAACGAGACGTCGTTTCCAATCATCCCCTACCCCTATGTGATCGACGAGCCTGACAGCTTTCTGAGCCCGGTCATGGTCCATGCGAACAACACCTATACCGGGCTCTACGCGCTCGACACCTACAGCGCGACCGACCGCCTGACGGTGACCGCAGGTGGACGTTTCAACTACGCGGGAATCAATCTCGAGGGCTCAAATGGCGCTCTTCTCAACGGCTTCTCGAACTTCATGCACGTCAATCCGACTCTCGGTTTCACCTACAAGCTCATGCCGGACATCAACTTTTATGCCGGCTATGCGATGACCAATCGCACGCCGACGCCGCTCGAGCTCGGCTGCGCCGACCCCAGCCACCCCTGCACCATCGATAATTTTCTTGTCTCGGACCCGAAACTCAAACAGGTGGTCGGCCAGACTTTCGAGGTGGGCTTCCGCGGGACGAACGCGCTGAGCCAACTGGGTTTGGGCCCCGAATGGGGCAAACTGCAATGGTCGGCGGGGCTCTTCCGCACCACACTCAACAACGACATCCTGCCGCAGCAGAGCGAAGCGACCGGCTTCGGCTATTTCGCCAATGTCGGAACGACCCTGCGCCAGGGCGCGGAGGTCAGCGCGCAATGGACCGGCGACAAGTGGTCGGCCTACGCCAACTACACCTATATCGACGCGGTCTATCTCACCACCTTCCTGGAGCCGTCGCCGTTCAATCCGCTGGCCGACGCGAACGGGGACATTCCGATAACCAACGGCGCGCCGATCGCCGGCATTCCGAAAAACACGGTGAAGGTCGGCGTCGACTACAGCGTGACCGACAAATGGAAGGTCGGGGCCGACATGGTTGCGGCCTCCGGGCAGGTCATGTTCGGCAATGAGAACGGCGCGCTTCCGCAGGTCCCGGGTTATGCCGTCTTTGGCCTGCACACCTCCTACCAGGTGGGCAAGCAGGTGCAGATCTATGGCCTCGTCCAGAACCTCTTCGACCAGCGCTTCTATACCGGCGGCGCTCTGTTCGACACTGGCGCCCTGCCCAACGCCGCGCCTTTCCTGACCAATCCAACGAGCCTCGGGTCGGTGAAGCCCTTCGCAATCTACGGAGGGGTGCGGATCACGTTGTGAAGCGCTCGACAAACCGGCGGCCGCGAGGCGAACGCGCGCAGGGCAGGGTTGAAACCCGCGGCCTGACGCGCGATAGAGCGGGCGGGGAGAGAAACGAGGCGTTCTATGCAAGGTGTGGACCTTTCCCCGCTCGGACTTTTTCTCAATGCGAGCCTCGTAGGCAAGGCCGTCATGGCCGTCCTGTTCGTGGCCTCGCTCTGGTGCTGGGTGCTGATCATCGAGGGGGTGATTGCGGTCGTCCGCCTTCGCCGCTCGGTCCGTCAGGCGCGC
>DATGHB010000330.1:0-2359 GCA_035308265.1 Roseiarcus sp. | reverse complement strand
AATCCATTGACCAACTCGTGGTCGACGCCGACGGCATGGTCGGCCTCCGGACTGCTCGAGCATCACTTCACGCCGACGATCTATATCGATCTCGAAGGCTCGATCGGCGGTCTCAAGTGGAGCAACATGGGCGGCGGCTGTGGCTTGGCGGTGGCGGGCTGCCTCCTCGCTCAGGCCGCGCAGGGCCCGCTGTCGCCTAGCGCCTTCAGCTGGATCGTCGGCGCGGATCTCGGCTGGAATCCGGTCACCAACCTCAACTTCGACCTCGAGTTGATGTATCAGAGCACCAACCAGAGCGCGCCGAGCGGCTTCCTGGGGACGATCTACAACTGGGGCCAGACGAACCAGTTCTTCGTGCCTGGCGACTGGCACGGGGTCAGCGACGGCTTCGCCGGCCGGTTCCGCGTCACCCGTTACTTCTGATCGCATCCCGATCGGTTGAAACTCAGCCCCGGAGCGAAAGCTCCGGGGCTTTTTGTCGCCCTGGTCATGGGCCGGCGATCCGCCTAGATTAGAGCTTGCGTGCGGGTGTCCTGCGCCCGATGATTGCTGATCGCCCGCCACGGCGCCAGTGCGGGAGCCGGCGGACGGGCGCCGAATGCCGATCCGCGCCTTTTTCATTCGCCGGTCCGTCCCGGTTGAGCCGCACGGGCGCCGCCATGGGCGAAATCGGCGCCGCGGGGGGCGGATTTGGGTCGACTCGCGACGATGATGCGGCAGTACGAACTGGTGGAGCGGGTCCGCCGCTACAATCCTCACGCCAACGAGGATCTGCTCAATCGCGCCTATGTGTTCGCGATGAAGGCGCATGGCAGCCAGAAGCGCGCTTCGGGCGATCCCTATTTCTCCCATCCGCTCGAGGTGGCGGCGATCCTCACCGAACTCAAGGTCGACGACGCTACGATCGTGGCGGCGATGCTGCACGATACGATCGAAGACACCGCGGTCACCCGCGATGAGGTCGACAAAGCGTTCGGCGAGGAGATCGGCGGACTGGTCGACGGCCTGACCAAGCTCGGCAAGCTCGACGTCGTCACCAAGCACGCCGAGCAGGCCGAGAATTTTCGCAAGCTCCTGCTCGCCGTCGCCGACGACGCCCGGGTGCTTCTGGTCAAGCTCGCCGACCGCCTGCACAACATGCGCACCCTCGAATTCATGCCGGCGGAGAAGCGCGCGCGCATCGCGGAGGACACGCTCGACATCTACGCTCCGCTCGCTGGCCGCATGGGTATGCAGAGCATGCGCAACGAGCTCGAGGACCTCGCCTTTCGCTCCCTGATGCCGGACGCCTACAAGCTGATCGTGGCGCGTCTCGAGGCGATGAAGGCGAAAAACGGCGCGATCATCGCCCGCATCGCGGCCGAACTCACCGACCAGTTCGCCCGCCGCGGCATCAAGGTCGAAGTGAAGGGCCGCCAGAAGCAGCCATACTCGGTGTGGCGCAAGATGGAGCGCCGGTCGATCGCCTTCGAGCAATTGTCGGATATCTACGGCTTCCGGATCCTCGTCGACACGGTCGCCGACTGCTATGCGGCGGTGGGCGTCGCGCACACGACCTGGCCCAGCGTTCCCGGGCGCTTCAAGGATTACATCTCGACGCCGAAGCAGAACGATTATCGCTCGATCCACACCACGGTCATCGGGCCGGGCAGCCAGCGGGTCGAACTGCAGATCCGCACCCACGAGATGCACGAGGTGGCCGAATACGGCATCGCCGCGCATGCCGTCTACAAGGACGCAGGGGTGAGCGCCGAGCCGCCGGCGGTGAGCGAGAGCCGGGCCTACCGGGGGTTGAGGCAGACGATCGAAGCGCTGGCGAGCGACGACCCGGAGGAGTTCCGCGACCACACCAAACTCGAACTGTTTCACGACCAGGTGTTCTGCTTCACCCCCAAGGGCCGGCTGATCGCGCTCCCGCGCGGGGCGACGGCGATCGACTTCGCCTACGCGGTTCATACCGACGTCGGCAATTCGGCGGTCGGGTGCAAGATCAACGGACGCATCGCGCCGCTCATCTCCGAATTGCACAACGGCGACGAAGTGCAGATCTCCCGCGCCGAGGGCGGCTCGCCGCCCGCGGCATGGGACAGCGTGGTCGCGACGGGGCGCGCCCGCGCCGCCATCCGGCGCGCGACGCGCGAGGCGGCGAAGGCTCAGTTCGGCGGCCTCGGGCGCCAGATCGTCGAGCGCGCGTTCGAGCGGGTTGGCAAGAAATTCGCGGAAGCGAAGCTCAAGGCCGCGCTGCCGCGCCTGGCGCGCGCCTCGATCGACGACGTGTTCATCGGCGTCGGGCGCGGCGAGATTTTTTCCACCGACGTCGTGCGCGCGGTGTTTCCGAACTTCAAGGAGGAGCGCAAGG
>DATGHB010000329.1:0-4015 GCA_035308265.1 Roseiarcus sp. | reverse complement strand
GCGCCGCCGCAGATGTTCACGAAAGTCGCTGTGTTGGGCCTCGGCAAGGTCGGCCGCCTCGCGGCGGAGCTCTTGTCCGACGCAGGGTTCGACGTTGCAGGCTTCGACGTGCGTCCTGTTCCCGACGCGCCGTTCGCCGTCCATTCCATCGACCTCGGCGACGCAGCGGCGACGAGCGCGGCGCTCGCCGGACGCGACGCCGTTCTCTCCTGTCTGCCCTACGCCTTCAACAAGCAGGTCGCCACGGCGGCCCATGCGCTCGATCTCCACTATTTCGACCTCACCGAGGACGTCGGCACGACGAAGCATATCCGCGCGCTCGCCGCCTCGGCGAAGGGGATCATGGCGCCGCAATGCGGACTTGCGCCTGGCTTCGTCGCGATCGTCGGCGCGCATTTGGCGCGGCAGTTTGAACGTGTGCGTTCGATCCGTCTCAGGGTCGGCGCGCTGCCGCAGCACCCGACCGGCCTTCTCGGCTATGCCTTCAACTGGTCGCCCGAGGGCGTCGTCAACGAATATCTCAACGATTGCGAGGTGATCGAAGAGGGTGTGCTGAAGACCGTTTCGGCCCTGGAATGGCTGGAGACGGTCTATGTCGGGGGCGTCAGGCTCGAGGCTTTCACCACCTCCGGCGGCCTGGGGACAATGTGCGAGACCTTCGCCAATCGGGTCGAGAACCTAGACTATAAAAGCCTGCGCTATCCCGGCCACGCGTCGCTCATGAATTTCTTTTTCCACGAGCTGTTGATGCGGGAGGACCGCGCCGCGGCCGGGAAGATCCTCACCCACGCCAAGCCTCCGGTCGACGAGGACGTGGTCTTTGTTCACGCCGCAGCCGAGGGCTGGGCCGATGGGCGCCTCGGCCGCCGCGAATTCGTCCGCGCCTATTATCCAATCGAAATTAAAGGCAAGGCGCGCACCGCGATCGCCTGGACCACCGCCGCTTCGGTCGCCGCGGTGATCGAGATGGCGAGCTCAGGCGCGCTCCCGGGGAACGGCTTTCTCAGGCAGGAGACGATCCCCCTTGACCGTTTCCTGGAGACGCGCACGGGGCGGCTCTATGCGGAACACGGGCGGAACGGCCGGTAAAGGTTGGCGCTCATCGCGCCGGGCGCGTGATCGCCGAACCGCCTTAAAATCCCGCGAACGCCGCGCTGCGCGCCTGAACGGCCTCGGCCCGCTTCGGCGGATAGGGGATCATGTCAATATTGTAGGGCGTCGACTCGTACACCGCCTTGACCCAGTTCGTGTAGATGTGCGCCGTGTGCCGCCAAAGGTTGGGCGCGGCGCGCGACGGGTCGTCGCCCGGGAAATAATGCTTCGGCAGCGGCCACGCCGGGTCATGCGCCGAGTCACGATGATATTCGACGCCGAGCGTGTCCGTCTCGTATTCGGGATGGTTGAGGATATAGACCCGGCGGGGGAAGAGGGCGCTGTCGTCGTCGAGCGGCTCGGATTCGACCAGCATGTTGGGCCCCGCCTCCTCGGAATCGGCGACGATCTCCAGGGCCGCGACCTTCTGGATGTCCTCACGCCGCGGGCTTTTCCAGCGCGACACCGGAGTCGGAAAAACGTCAGGGAAGCCGAACAGAAGTCCGGTCTTGTCCGAGATCAGCCGGTGCTCGAATAAGCCGAACAGCTTCTGCTTGCCCTTCACGCTGTCGATGTCATGGAAGAATTTCAGCGCCGCCTTGGCGCCCCAGCAAAGAAACAGGCACGAGAACGCGTTGGTGGTCGTCCATTGCAGGATATCGGCGACTTCCGGCCAGAAGGTCTCCTGCTCCACCCGGTCTTTCAGCGCGTTGACGCCGGTCACAATGAAGCCGTCGAACTTCTTCTCGCTGATGTCGGCGAAGGCGCTGTAGAACTTGCGGATATGGTCGGCCGGCGTGTTGCGGGTGCGCCGCCCGGCGGCGAGGCCGCGTACATAAGAGTCGGTAGCGACGAAGCTCAAGTTGACTTGCAGCATCGTGTTGCCGAGCCAGAGCGCCAGCTGCCGCTCGGTCGAAATCTTGTCCGCCATCAGGTTGATGATCGCGATCTGGAGCGGGCGGATATCCTGCCGCTCGGCCAGGCTGCGGTCGATCGCCAGTCCGCTGCCAAGCGAAGGCAGGAAGGGGTGGATTTCCTGGCTGTTGATGATGACGGGCATTGCGCAACGCTCACTTAGGACGCTGCCTTCTGGCGCCGAAGGGCGACAAAGGCAAATGTGAATGTTTTATTCTACCGCAAGTTCATCGTAAATCGCCAGGCATTTGTAGCCGTCAGGAACTTCGCTCTCAGGCCTCCCCAGCCGCCCGGCGCTGCTGAAGCAGCGCGCGGTAGATCTCGTCGTCGCCGCACAATCCCGCCATGCGGCCCAGGTCGTCGACCAGCACGATCGGATTGCCCGACAGGCTGCGCAGCGCGATCGCCGAGCGCATCTTCAAATCGATCGGCGCCACGACGATGTCCACGTCCTCGGGCCGCGCCGCCACCTCTCCGGTAACGCGGTCGGCGACCGCCATGGCGCCGACGGTCCCGTCGAGGGTCACGCCGACCGGCCTGTCGTCGCTGTCGAGCTGGACCCGCACCCGGCCGTTCCGGTCGAGCATCACTTCGTTTTCATTGCGCCTGAGCGACGCCGCAGGCGTCATCAGAGCGCCCCCGCGCAGCACGTTGAGCGGGTTCATGTGTTTGACGAATTCCGCGACATAAGCGTTGGCGGGGCGCAACAGGATGTCCTCCGCCGTCCCGCACTGAACGATCCGCCCGCCCTCGAGGATCGCGATCCGATTGCCGATCTTCAGCGCTTCGTCGAGATCGTGACTGACGAAAATGATCGTCTTCTTCAGATCCTTCTGCAACAGGAGCAGTTCGTCCTGCAGCTTGTCGCGGATCAGGGGATCGAGCGCGGAGAACGGCTCGTCCATCAGCAGAATGTCGGCGTCGGTGGCGAAGGCGCGCGCGAGGCCCACGCGCTGCTGCATGCCGCCGGACAGTTCGTGCCCGAATTTGCCCGCCCACTGCGTCAAGCCGACCATGGCGAGCTTGTCGGCGACGATGCGGTCGATCTCAGCCTTCGGCATCCGGCGAAGCTCGAGTCCGAACGCCACGTTCTCTTTCACCGTGCGCCAGGGCAGGAGGGCGAATTGCTGGAACACCATGGCGATGCGGCTTGTGCGCAGCATCCTGAGCTCGTCGGCGCTGCAATGGGCGACGTCGATCGCGCCATTGCCGTTGCGGACGAGAACCTTGCCTCGCGCCACCTTGTTGAGTCCGTTGACTGCGCGCAGGATGGTCGACTTGCCCGATCCCGAAAGGCCCATCAGCACGCAGATTTCGCTGGGCTCGATCGAAAGATTGACGCCGGCCGCGCCGAGCACGACCCCGGTCGTCCTGAGAATCTCGTCGCGGGTCGCGCCCCGGTCAACGAGAGCGAGCGCCTCGGCCTGCCGGTCGCCGAACACGATGTCGACATCGTCGAAAACCACCGCCGACATGTTACGCGCTTCCTTTCCGCTCGCGGTTGCGGAAGACGCGGTCGAGCACGATCGCGAGCAGCACGATCGACACGCCGGCCTCGATGCCCATCGGAATGTTGACCGTGCCCAGCGCCCGCACCACCGGCACGCCGAGCCCCGCCGCGCCGACCAGCGCGGCGATGACCACCATCGACAGGCTCAGCATGATGCACTGGGTCACGCCGGCCATGATGGTCGGCAGCGCGTAGGGCAATTCCACCTTCCACAGCAATTGCCGCTTCGTCGCCCCAAACGCGAGTCCCGCCTCCTTCAGCGGCACGGGCGCCGAGGCGACGCCAAGATGGGTGAGGCGGATCGGCGCCGCGATGGCGAAAATGACCGTGGAGATCAGGCCCGGCGCGGAGCCGAGGTGAAAGAGAACCAGCGTCGGGATCAGGTAGACGAAGGTCGGCAGCGTCTGCATGAGGTCGAGCAGCGGCCTGAGCAGCGCATAGAGCCAGGGGCGATGGGCCGAGGCCACCCCGACCGGCACGCCGATGATGACGCTGGTC
>DATGHB010000328.1:0-3497 GCA_035308265.1 Roseiarcus sp. | reverse complement strand
CTTGCCATGATGTAGACTGCGTAGCGCCCACCGACCTGCATCGCCGCATTCCGTCGCTCTGGATTCCCGCTTGCGCGGGAATGACATAAAGGACGGCGACAGTCATTCATTCTACTCGCGAGCCGAGCGACGGCATGCCCAACCCGTTCTTCACCATCGGGCACTCCACCCGTCCGATCGAAGAGTTCGCGGCCCTTCTCAACGCCGCAGAGGTCAAGCTCGTCGTCGACGTGCGGACGGTTCCACGCTCGCGGACCAACCCGCAGTTCAACCGCGACGTCCTTCCCGCTTCGCTTGGCGCCGTCGGCGTCGGCTACCAGCATCTGCCCGAACTCGGCGGGCTCCGAGGACACCAGCGCGACGTCCCGCCCGAAGTCAACGGCTTCTGGGACAACGCGAGCTTCCACAATTACGCCGACTACGCGATGAGCGCGGACTTCCGCACAGGCTTCGAAAAATTGCGCGAGCTTGGTCATGCGGCGCGCTCGGCCGTCATGTGCGCGGAGGCCGTCTGGTGGCGATGCCATCGCCGGATCATTACCGACTACCTCATCGCCTTGGGCGAGGAGGTTTTCCATATTCTCGGCCAGGGCCATGTCGAACTGGCCCGCATTACGCCTGCCGCGCGCCCCGGACCGGCCGGGACGCTGACCTATCCCGAGGCTTCGCCCGCCGCCCCCGGGGCCGCGCAATGAGCGCGGCTCAGGAAGCGCTCCATTCGCTCGTCGACGCGCTGCGCCCGCTGCTCGAGACAGCGGGACCGCAGGCTCAGGCTTTCCTCAACGACTGGCCCCAGGAATTGATCGCGCGGCCGGTCGGCGCGCGCACCCTTCCCGTGGTCGCTGCGCTCCGCGGCCTTTCGCATTTCGCGGCGCCGCGCACGCGGGCGCTGGTCGAGGCGCTCGAGGCGTTGGCCGGCGAACTCGACTGGCGGCAGACCTATGACAAAGCCGATTTCGGCGAACGCTTCCTCGAAAACTATGGCTTCAACGAATGGATAGGGCAGCGCGGCGCCTTCGTGAGCGACACGATCGCCTGCGGCGTTCTCCTGCTCGGCCCCGAGACCGAATATCCCGACCATTCCCACGAGGCGGAGGAGCTTTATTTGCCGCTCGCCGGCCGGGCCTTCTGGCGCGCCGCGCAATCCGGGTGGCGGCTTCGCCCGCCGGGGGAATGGATCCACCATCCGCCCTGGACGAGGCACGCCATGCGCACGGATGACGAACCCCTGCTCGCGGCCTATGTCTGGCGCGGCCGCGATCTTCAGGCGAAGTCGCAAATCGGCCGGTGAATGGAGGAGCGGTCCGGACGCGGCAATTGTACCCGCGCTCCATAGCCCGTCGACAGACGGGCGTCGTTCGAGACTGGCGCGATCAGGCCTACGACGGCCAGCTCACCGGCATTGCAATCTGTTTCGGCGTTTGCACACTTGCCCGATCGGGCCCGCCCCCGCGTGGCATCGAGGGTCCGTGCCGGGGAGCCGGCCGGCGAACTGAAAAGGAGCCGCGATGTCTTCAAGACCGAAAGCCGTGCCCCATGTCCACATCTCGGAGCCGCACGTCCGGGTCACCGAATGGCGGTTCGAGCCCGGCGCCGAAACCGGGTGGCACCGCCATGAGGCGGACTATGTGGTGGTTCCGCTCGCCGACGGCGACCTCACTCTCGAGGAGCCGGGAGGAGGCTCGCGCACCGCGACGCTCAAGCGTCACGTTCCTTACGCGCGCCGCGCGGGCGTCGAGCACAATGTCATCAACGCCAATCGGCATGACTTCGCCTTCATCGAGATCGAGCATCTGAAGCCGTGAGGCGCCCGGGCCCCGTGCTCGGGTCGGAGAAAGTTGCGCAAAGGAAGTCCCAAAGCCTTGAAATCGGTGGCGGGCGCAACATTGCGCGCGAGCCGGCAGGGTAGAGACAGGGATGCGGCGAGCCTTCTCCGCTCAGATGTCGAGGTTCGCCACGGAGAGCGCGTTATCCTGGATGAACTCGCGCCTGGGCTCGACGATGTCGCCCATGAGCTTGACGAAGATGTCGTCGGCCTCGTCGACCTCGCGGATCCTGACCTGGAGGAGCGTGCGAGCCTCGCGGTCGAGGGTCGTCTCCCAGAGCTGGTCCTTGTTCATCTCGCCGAGGCCCTTGTAGCGCTGGAAGGTCACGCCCTTGCGGCCGGCGGCGTTGACCGCCTCGAGAAGCTCCGAGGGACCGGAGACGGTGGTCGCATCGCCGCGGCGGGCGAAGGTCGCGGGCTCGGCGAAGGCTTCGCTCAGCGGCCGCGCATGCTCGTCGAGACGGCGCGCGTCGGCCGAGGCGAGCAGGCCGGCGTCGAGGATCGCGGCCTGCCGCACGCCGCGAACCTCGCGCGTCAGCACGTAGCCGCCAGCTTCCAGCCGGGCGATCCAGCCGCGCTCGGTCTCCTCGGCGATGGCGTTCATGCGCGAGGCCAGGCGCCGCGCGCGCGGCTCGGCCTCCGGATCGACCGGGTCCGCGAGCGGCTTCAGCGCGCCAGCGAGAGCCGCCTGCTCGACGAGCGCGCGGTTGTAGCGCGAGTGCAGGCCGTCGAGGCGCCGGCGCATCGCCCGCGCCTCCTCGACGAGCGCCCGCAGGTCGGCGCCGGCGCGCGCTTCTCCGCTCATGAGCGTCAGCGTCGCGCCGTCGAGCCCGGCGTCCACCAGATAGTCCTCGAGCGCCCGCTCGTCCTTGAGGTACTGCTCCGAATGGCCGCGCTTGACCTTGAACAGCGGCGGTTGCGCGATGAACAGATGCCCGTTCTCGATGATTGGCCGCATCTGGCGGAAGAAGAAAGTGAGCAGAAGCGTGCGGATGTGCGAGCCGTCGACATCCGCGTCGGTCATGATGATGATCTTGTGGTAGCGCAGCTTCTCGAGGTTGAAGTCGTCGCGTCCGATGCCGGCGCCGAGCGCGGTGATGAGCGTCCCGATCTGCTCCGACGACAGCATCTTGTCGAAACGCGCCCGCTCGACATTGAGGATCTTGCCGCGCAGCGGCAGCACCGCCTGATACTCGCGATTGCGGCCCTGTTTGGCGGTGCCCCCGGCCGAGTCGCCCTCGACGATGAAGATTTCCGATTTGGCCGGATCGCGCTCCTGACAATCGGCGAGCTTGCCCGGCAGGCTCGCGATGTCGAGCGCGCCCTTGCGGCGCGTCAGTTCGCGCGCCTTGCGCGCCGCCTCGCGCGCCTGCGCCGCCTCGACCACCTTGCCGACCACGATGCGCGCTTCGGCGGGATGTTCCTCGAACCATTGCCCGAGCAGATCATTGACCAGACCCTCGACCACCGGCCGCACTTCCGATGAGACCAGCTTGTCCTTGGTCTGGGACGAGAATTTCGGGTCGGGCACTTTGACCGACAGCACGCAGGTCAGACCCTCGCGGCAATCGTCGCCGGTCAGATCGATCTTCTCTTTCTTGGTCAGTCCCGAAGCGTCGGCGTAGCCGGTCACCTGACGGGTGAGCGCGCTGCGCAACCCGACGAGATGGGT
>DATGHB010000327.1:0-3990 GCA_035308265.1 Roseiarcus sp. | reverse complement strand
GATAGGCGCCGAGGACGGCAAATGCAGCCGCCGCGACAAGACCCGCAATCCGCGAAGTTGTCCGGCCGAGTTTCGCGCCAAGCCTTTTTCCGGCGAGGATGCCCGCGTAGGTGACGACGAAGGTCTGGAGGGCGATCGCCGCGATCGTTGGAGGTATAGGCAGCCCGCTTGTGCCCATCGGGAATCCGACAGCCAGTTCGTCCATGGAGACGCCAAGACCCGCGAGGGCGGCCGTCCGCATCGTGCTGAATGAGAAGTCTGCTGTCTCGTCTTCGTCTTCCAGAACCTCCTTCAGAAGGCGCGCGGCGACGCCAAGAAGAATCAGCCCTCCCAAAACGGCCGCCATGGCCTCGTAGCGGGCGCCGACCGCGCGGCCGAGCCAGAGGCCAATCAGAGGCATGACGGCTTCGAATAGGGCGAACGTCAAAGCGGGCTTAAGAGGGCGAATGCCGCGCAGACCCAGCAACACTGCGACGGCGGCCGTGTCGAATCCGAGAGGGATGACGAAAGCGGCGATTTTGAACAGCAAGGATCTTCTCGGGAGCTACGGCGGCGCGCCGCTTCCTTGTAGATCGACCTGAAGCTTCCCTTCAAAAGGTCCAAGCCAAGGCCGCCCTTGACTCTCTCGCTCTTTCGGTCCAAAACAAGAACAAACAGTGAACTTGCAGGACGCGAGCCCGAATGTCGCCAGGCGGCGGAGCGGAAGCGTTGGCGCGTCTCAGGCGCGCCGTCGCCGAGATCGAGGCGGAAGCCGGCGCCCCACGCGAGCGGCCCGCGCGGCGCCTGCCTTTTTCGCGCGCGTTCGATTCCGCCCTCGGCGGCGGGCTCGCCGACGACGGCCTGCATGAGATCGCGCCGGCTCAGCCTCAGGACGGGGCGGCGGCGATGGCCTTCGCGCTCGCGCTCGCCGCGCGTTTCTTAAGCCTTCGGCCGGCCTCGGCGCTCCTGATCGGCGAAGGCTTCGCCGATCAGGAATGGGGGGCGCTCTATGGGCCGGGCCTTATCGCGCACGGGCTGCCCTTGAACCGCCTCGTGTTCGTGCGCGCGCCCGACGCGGCCTTGGCCTTCTGGGCGATCGAGGAGGCGCTCAAATGCGGCGCGCCGGCCGCGGTCGTGGGCGAGATCTGGAACCTCAAGACCTACAGTCTCGCCGCCTCGCGCCGCCTCCTGCTCGCCGCGCGAAAGGGCAGGGTTCCCGCGCTCCTCATTCTCGCCAGCGCCTATGGCCAAGCCGAGCGCCTCTCCAGCGCCGCCGACACGCGCTTCGAGATCGCCGCGCTGCCCAGCCTGAGAAGTCAGGCGGCGGCCGACCTTGACCTGCCCGGGCCCTTCGCCTGCGGAGCAAGGCTCGTCAAGGCGCGGCTCTCGCGCGCGGGGCCTGAAGCGCCTCTTCGAGCTTTTAACTTAGGCCACGTCATCTCTCTGGAATGGCGAAGCGAGAACCTGACTTTCAACGACATGACGTTCAAGGACATGGGGCTTGACGATGAGGCGATTTCTCTCCCTCTGGCTGCCGCGTCTGGCGACCGACCGCGCGCGGCGGCTCGGCTGCGTTGATGAACGCGCGCCGCTGGTCGCGGTCGCGAAGATCGACAATGCGCAGAGGCTCGTCTGCGTGGACGCCGAAGCCGCGCGGCTCGGCTTGAGCCAAGGCCTTTCGCTCCCCGACGCGCGCGCCCGCTTTCCGGCCCTCGTCGCGGTCGAGGCCGAACCTCTTGAAGAGGCGCGGCTTCTCGAGCGCCTCTGCGACTGGTGCTCCCGCTTCACCCCGCTCGCCGGGCTTGACGGGCGCGACGGGCTGATGCTCGATATCTCCGGCGTCGCCCATCTGTTCGACGGCGAAGCGGCGCTGATCGAGGATTGCCGGGCGCGGCTTGCCGCGCAGGGGTTCACCGTCGCCATCAGCGCCGCCGGCAATCCGCGCGCGGCCTGGGCGCTGGCGCGGTTTTCGGGGGTGAAAATCGCGCCCGAGCCGCTCGACGACAAGGCGTTCGCTAGGCTCTTTTACGATCTGCCGCTCGCGGCGCTCAGCCTCGACGAGACAACCCAAGCCGACATGGCGCGGGCGGGCTTGCGACGCATCGGCGACATTGCGCTGAGGCCCCGGGCGCCGATCACGGCGCGGTTCGGACCCGTTCCGATCGCGCGGCTCGACGCGCTCAAGGGCCTCGAGCGTTCATCGATTGCGCCGCGCTTTCCGCCGCCGAATTTCTGCGCCGAGCGGCGGTTCGCTTCGCCGATCCAGACCGCCGAGGCGATCGAGGCGAGCTTACGCAAGCTTGCTGACGATCTCGTCGTGCTGCTGGAGCGGCAGGCCAAGGGCGCGCGGCGGGTCGAGCTTGCCCTCTATCGCGTCGACGGGCATGTGCGCCGCATCCCTGTCGGCGCCTCCCGGCCGCTCAACGAAGCCCGCGCGATCGCGCGGCTCTTCGCCGAGCGGCTGGCCAGTCCGCACGAGGACGCGATCGACGCGGGCTATGGCGTCGATCTCATGCGCCTCGCCTGCCTTGCGGCCGAGCCTCTCGCGCCGTCTCAAGCCGAGCTCGAGCGCGCGCATGAGGCCGAGCGCGCCCATGCGCTGGCCGGGCTTCTCGACCGGCTCTCCGCGCGGCTCGGCGCCCGCGCGGTGACAAGGCGGGAGCTTATCGACGCGCACCTGCCCGAACAGGCCGAGGCGGCCGCGCCCGCGACGCTTGGGCGGGCGCGGACGCACTCGGAAAGTGGTCATTGCGAGCGATCCCCGGATCAAGTTCGGAGGGAAGCAATCCAGGAGTACGTCGGGCGCCCTACGACTCCTGGATCGCCGCGTTGCTCCGCTCCTCGCGATGACGGATTAAACGGCGCCCCCGCGCGGCCGTTGCGCCTCTTTACCCGCCCGGAGCCGATCGAGGCGCTGGCTGAAGTTCCCGACGGCCCCCCCTTGCGCTTCCGCTGGCGCCGCGTCCTGCACAATGTCGCGGCCATCGAGGGGCCGGAGCGCATCGCCGCGCCCTGGTGGCGGGGCGCGGCCATGCCGACGCGCGACTACTTCCGCGCCGAGGATACGGAAGGGCGCCGCTTCTGGCTCTATCGCGAGGGCCTCATCGGCCGCGAGACTCTCCATGCGAAATGGTTCGTGCACGGGCTGTTCGGGTGAGCCCGCGAAAGCTCAGGCGAGGCGCCAGGCGGTGACCGGCTCGGCATAGCCGCGCACGGCGACGGGTCCGAGCGGAGACGCCTCGCCGATCGCGTCCCCCGCCGCCTCGCGCACCGCATCGGAGACGATCAGTTGCGAGCCCACCTCCTTGTTGAGGCTCTCGAGGCGCGAGGCCAGATTCACGGTGTCGCCGATGACCGTATATTCCTTGCGGCGCGGCGAGCCGACGGTTCCCGCCACCGCCTGGCCGATATGGATGCCGACGCCGAGGCGGATCGGCCAAGGGTCGCCGGCATTGCTTGCATCGATCGCGCTCAGCATCTCGCGCGCCGCCAGAACGGCGTTCGCAGCCTCGAGCGGATCGTCGAGCGGCGCGCCGAAAATGGCGAGCAGGCCGTCGCCCAGGAACTTGTTGACGATCCCGTTGCGCCGGTCGACGATGTCGACCAGGATCTCGAACACGGCGTCGAGGCGCGCGACCACCTCGGCCGGCGTTCGCGTGCGGGCGGCGGCGGTGAAGCTGCGGATGTCGACGAACATCACGCAGACCCGCCTCATTTCGCTAAGCTCGGCCGCGCCGATCGCGATGAGCCGCTCGACCACGCGGGGCGAGACGTGCTGGCCGAAGAGGTTGGTCACTTCGTCGCGGGCGGATGCGGCGGCCAGAGCCCGCCGGAAATGGCTCTTGATTGTCGCCCCGACATAGCCAGCCAGGAGGCCGGCCGCGAGAAGGACGGCGCTGCGGGTGAGATGATAACCGATGCTGAAGTTGGGGTCTTCGGTTCGCCAGCCAAGATGCAGGGTGACCGAGGCGAGGGCGAAGAGCTCGACCGACGCGACCGCTCCGGTGAAGG
>DATGHB010000326.1:0-15231 GCA_035308265.1 Roseiarcus sp. | reverse complement strand
CACCGGCGACATGGAAGCGATCCGCTCCTACAAGCCGACCGACGCCACCACCAATCCGTCGCTGATCCTGAAAGCCGCGGAGATGCCGGCCTATGCGCGCCTTGTCGACGAGGCGATCGTCTGGGGGCGCAAGCGCGGCGCTTCGGTTGGCGAGGTGACCGACCGCATCGCGATCAATTTCGGCTCGGAACTGACCAAGATCGTGCCCGGCCGCGTGTCGACCGAAGTCGACGCCGATCTCTCGTTCGACACCGAAGGCATGGTCGCCAAGGCGAAATCGATCATCGCCGCCTACAAGGAGCGCGGGGTCGGTCACGAGCACATCCTCATCAAGCTCGCCTCGACCTGGGAAGGGGTGCAGGCGGCTCGGCGCCTCCAGCCCGAGGGGATCGACTGCAACATGACGCTGATGTTCTCGCTCGCCCAGGCGGTGGCGGCGGGCGACGCCAAGGCCTTCCTCGTTTCGCCGTTCGTCGGCCGTATCCTCGACTGGCACGTGAAGGCGGGCGGCGGACCCTATACGCCCGAGACCGACCCCGGCGTGCAGTCCGTGCGCACGATCTATTCCTATTACAAGACCTACGGAATTAAGACGGTCGTCATGGGCGCTTCGTTCCGCAATACCGGTCAGATCGAGGCTCTCGCCGGCTGTGACCGGCTCACCATCTCTCCGGAATGGCTCGACGCGCTGTCGAAAGACGAGGGCGTGCTCAAGCGGCATCTCGACCCGGCCCACCCCGGCCCGGCGCCGGCCAGGATCGCGATGGACGAAAAGACGTTCCGCTGGATGCTCAACGAGGATCAGATGGCGACCGAGAAGCTGTCCGACGGCATCCGCCTGTTCGCGCACGACCTCAACAAGCTGAGGGCGATGGTCGAGCAGCGGCTGGCGAAGGCGGCGTGACGGCCGCGTGAGCGGCGCGGCTTGAGGGGCGCGGGCTCGGCCCTCGAGGTCCTCGCCGCCTTTCTCAAGCTGGGCCTGACCAGCTTCGGCGGGCCGATCGCGCATCTCGGCTATTTCCGCCGCGAATTCGTCGTCAGGCGCGCCTGGCTCGACGAGCGCGCCTTCGCGGAATTGGTCGCGCTCGCCCAGTTCCTGCCGGGACCGGCGAGCAGCCAGACCGGCTTCGCGATAGGGCTCATCCGCGCCGGCTATCTCGGCGGCCTCGCGGCCTGGGCCGGTTTCACCCTGCCGTCGGCGGCGGCGATGGCTGCGTTCGCCTATGGCGCGGGCGCGCTTCATGGCCCCGTTGGCGACGGGCTCCTTCATGGCCTCAAGCTCACGGCGGTCGCCATTGTCGCTCAGGCGGTCTTGGGGATGGCGCAGAGGCTCTGCCCGGACCGGGAGCGCGCGACCATCGCCGTCCTCGCGTTGATCGTGAGCGCGTTTGCGAGGGCGGCATGGACGCAGATCGCGGTCATTCTTCTCGGCGCCATCGCCGGATTGCTCGTGTGCCGGCCAAGCGCGGACCTCGCCGGCGCGGCGGCCTCCCCGCCGGTCGGCCGGCGCATGGGAGCCGTGTTCCTTTGCCTCTATGGCGCGCTGCTTGCGCTGTCCTTCGTTCCGATGCGCGCCGGCGCGGCGGCGCTGGCCGCGGCGTTCTACCGCTCGGGCGCGCTGGTGTTCGGAGGCGGCCATGTGGTGTTGCCGCTGCTCCGCGCCGCGGTGGTCGATCCCGGATGGGTCTCGGACAGCGCTTTCCTTGCCGGCTATGGCGCGGCGCAAGCCGTCCCCGGTCCGCTGTTCACGTTCTCGGCCTATCTTGGCGCGGCCGCCGCCGTTCCGCCGGGCGGAATTGCCGGGGCGGCGCTGGCGCTCGTCGCCATCTTCGCGCCCGGGCTCCTCATCATGATGGCGGCCCTGGTCTTCTGGCGGGACTTGCGCGCCCTCGAGCCCGCGCGCGCGGCGATGGCCGGCGTCAACGCGGCCGTGGTCGGCCTGCTCGCGTCCGCGCTCTATGATCCGGTATGGACGAGCGCGGTCCGCGCGCCGACCGATTTCGCGATCGCCGCCGCCGGGTTTGTCGCTCTCGTCGTCTGGCGCGCGCCTCCGCTGCTCATCGTGGTCGCGACCGCCGCCGCCGCAGTCGCCGTGAGCCTTGCCGGCCAGGGCGGCTTGCCGTAGGGCCGCGCGGCGGCGCTTCAAGCAAATAAGACATTATTATACTGTATTATTTTGTCGAAAATGGAAACATGGAACTAAACGGGGTCTCAACCCACTGAAAACATTGGGGCGCGCCGGTAAAATTACTGTTGGTCCGCCAAAGCGCTCGTCGCGCTCCGCTCCCCAAGGCGGCCCTTCAAAGGCCGGAAGGCCTTAAACAGGGCAGGACGCCCGCCTCGGCCGCTCGCCGTTCCCCGCCGGCTCAGCCCCGCCGCGAAAGCCGGGCGGCGAAACCATCGCTTCGAACCCGGCTCGGCTCGCTTCGATATTGTCGAGGAACTGGCGCGCGCTCTCCTTCCAGGTGAAGCGCAGCGAATGCTCGCGTGGCCGCTCGCGCGGAATGGTCAGCGCCTTGAGGCAGGCCGCGCGCAGGTCCTCGTCAAGCACGCCGGCTCCGGGGGCGACCACGTCGATCGGCCCGGGCACCGGAAAAGCCGCGACCGGCACGCCGCTGGCCATGGCCTCGATCATCACCAGTCCGAACGTATCGGTGCGCGAGGGGAAGACGAACACGTCGGCGCTCGCATAGATGTCGGCCAGCGCCTCGCCCTCTCTGGCGCCAAGGAAATGCGCGTGGCGGTAGCGGCGCTCGAGGCGGCGCCGCGCCGGCCCGTCGCCGACGATGACCGTCGAGCCGGGCAGGTCGAGGCCAAGCAGCGCCTCGAGGTTCTTCTCCACCGCGATCCGTCCGACCGAGAGGAAGATCGGCCGCTTGAGGTCGAGCGCCCGCTTGCGCCCCGGGCTGAAAATGGCGTGGTTGACGCCGCGCGTCCATAAGCGGACCCGCCCGAAGCCGCGGCGGGCGAGGTCGGCGACGATGGCCGGCGTCGGCGCCATCACCGCGGCCGAAGGCGCATGAAAACAGCGCAAGCCGGCATAGGTCAGCCATTCGGGAACGCCGGTCCGGGCGGACATGTATTCAGGAAACCGGGTGTGGTAGCTGGTGGTGAAGATCCGCTTGCGCTTCAGGCAATAGCGCCGCGTCAGCCAGCCAATCGGGCCTTCGGTGGCGATGTGGATATGGTCGGGCCTCGCTTCCTCGATGCGCTGGCCGATCCATCCGAGCGCCGGGATCGCCAGCCGAATCTCGGGGTAGGAGGGCAGCGGCGCGGTCCACATGCCCTGGGGGGTGAGGAAATCGAACGCCGCGCCGAGTTCGATCGCCGCCTCGGACATTCGCTCGAGCGTCGACACGACGCCATTGACCTGGGGCCGCCAGGCGTCGGTCGCGATCAGGATGCTCATCAGGCCGCTTCCGCCTGCGCCCCTTCCGCTCTTGCGTCGAGCGGCTCCTCGTCGGACGCGTTGTCTTCGACCCGCGCGACAAGCGGCAGGGGGCTCTTCCATCGCAGCACTTCGAACCGGCCGTCGTAGTGCTCGACCACAAGGGAGCACGATTCGACGAAGTCGCCCGCATTGACGTAGATCACGCCCTCCATCTCCCGGATCACCGGATGATGGATATGGCCGCAGACCACGCCGTCGACGCCGCGCTTTCTCGCTTCTCCCGCCAGCTCCCGTTCGAATGAGCCGATGAAATTGACCGCGTTCTTGACCTTGAGTTTCGCCCAGGCCGAGAATGACCAGTAGGGCAAGCCCAGCCACCGGCGCGCTTCGTTGAAATGGGTATTGACGAACAGCGCGAAATCGTAGGCCCAGTCGCCGAAGAAGGCGAGCCACTTCGAATGACGCACCACGACATCGAATTCGTCGCCATGAATGACGAGGTAGCGCTTGCCGTCGGCGGCGGTGTGAATCGCGCGGCGCTTGATCTCGATGCCGCCGAAGGTCAGGCCGAAAAACTGACGGGCGAACTCGTCGTGGTTGCCGGGAACGAACACCATCCGCGCGCCGCGCCGGACCTTGCGCAGCAGTTTCTGGATCACGTCGTTGTGGGTCTGGGGCCAGTACCAGCCGGAGCGCAGGCGCCAGCCGTCGATGATGTCGCCGACCAAATAGATCGTGTCGGCCTCGACATGACGCAGCATGTCCAGGATGAGATGCGCCTGGCAACCGCGCGTGCCCAGGTGCAAGTCCGACAGGAAAAGGGTCCGGTACCGATAAGTCGAATAGGCCCTGGGCACAAGCGGCCTCCTCGCGAGGGGGCGAACGAGACATGCCTGCGCAGATTCTCGTGTCGCTTCGATGACGCGACGCACTCGAAGCGTTTATAGTTGTCAAGCTGAAGAGTGTCGAGAGCGAGGTCATTGGAAATGGATCTGGGGATCAAGGGCCGCAAGGCGATCGTCTGCGCGTCGAGCAAGGGTCTGGGCCGCGCCTGCGCGCGGGCGCTTGCCGAAGCCGGATGCGCAATCGTGCTCAACGGCCGCGACAGGGAGGCGCTCGAGCGAACAGCGCGCGAACTCCGCGAGGCCACGGGCGTCGAGGTTCGCGAAATCCTGGGCGACCTTGACGAGGCCGAGACACGCGCGGCGCTGATCGCCGCCTGCCCTGACGCCGACATTCTGGTCAATAACAACGGCGGGCCGCCGTACCAGGCTTTCGGCGAGATTGGCCGCGAGAATATCCTCAAGGGGATCGAGTCCAACATGCTCACTCCGATCGCGCTGATTCAGGCGCTGGCGCCCGGGATGCGCGAGCGCAAGTTCGGCCGCATCGTCAACATCACCTCGGGCTCCGTCCGGTCGCCGATCGCCGGTCTCGACGTGTCGTCGGGGGCGCGCGCGGGTCTCACCGCCTTCCTCGCCTCGGCGGCCAGGCTGTTCGCGCGCGACAACGTGACGATCAACTCGATCCAGCCCGGGGCGTTCGAAACCGACCGCCAGAAATCCGGCCTCGCGCGCGCCGCCTCGCAGCGGGGCGTGAGCGTGGATCAGGCGCGCGCCGACGCGAAGGCCCGAATCCCCGCCAGCCGCTTCGGCGATCCGGCCGAATTCGGCGCGCTCTGCGCCTTCCTGGCGAGCGCTCACGCCGGATTCATCACCGGCCAGAACATCCTTATCGACGGCGGCGCGTTCCCGGGGGCCTTTTGACTTCTTGGCGGGCCGCGTGCGCGTCAATTTGACGCTCTTTCCCGCGCTGTGATACCCTTGCGTCGGCTCCCGGTTCAAAAACAGAGCCGCGGGCTCGCAAGACCAAGGAAGGAACAACGTTATGGCATGGTCGACGCCAGAAGTTCGCGAGGTCTGCGTGGGTATGGAAGTGACGAGCTACCTGTCCGCGGAGATGTGATATCCGACGCCGCCGGCCTAAAGCGGGCGGCGTCCGACTTTTTCGCCCGGACATGTAGCGCCCGGCCGGCCCGGCTGATTTTCTCCGACATCGGCGAGAGACGAATCGTAGAATGGCGTTGAGGCCGCCGGCGCGCGCCTCGGGTGATGTTGTCGCCTGCGAACGCCCCGTTCGATATTCCGAACGAACCCGTCTATAAGTCGCGCGACAGGGGAAGCGCGCGATGGGCGTCGAAGGCAAGGACAGGGCGAAGGTTCTCGAGGCCGGGGCGGCCTTGCTGTCCGGCCATCTCGGGCAGGCGGTGCTCCGGTTGCGCAAGGGCGACGGGCTGTCGCTTGCCGACCTGTCGCAACGGTCGGGCGTCGCCAAATCGATCATTTCCCAGATCGAGCGCAATGAGACCAATCCGACGCTGACGACGATCTGGCGGCTCGCCCACGCGCTCGACGTGTCGATCGAATCGATGCTGCAGGGCGGCGAGGAGGGGCCGTTCATCGAGCACCTCAGGCGGGGAACCACGCCGATCCTTGTCTCTGACGACGGACTCTGCCGCCTTGCCGTCATTGGCTGGCTGACAACGGTCGACTGGCTGCAATGGTATGATTTTCACGCCCGTCCGGGCGGCGTTCTCGAATCGACCGCCCATCTGCGCGGCTCGGTCGAGTGTCTGTCTGTTCTGGACGGGGCGCTCGAGGTCGACGTCGGCGACGCGACGGCGACGGCCTGCGCCGGCGAGACGCTGCGCTACCGCTGCGACATGCCCCATCGCATCCGAAACCCTGGCGGGAATCCGGCGCACGCCACTATGGTCTGCATCCTCAAGGCCGCGATGATGGACTGAGGCCGGCCCGGAGCCGAGTTTTGATCCGGCGGTCTGGCCGCGCCCAAGACCGGACCCGTCATGCGGAATTAACCCAATAGTCGCCATGACTTGAGCGCGTGCGTCAGGTCAGCCGAATGAGCATTGCCTTGTCGGTGGCGAATCGGGCGAGGCGGCGCGTCGCTGATTCCGGCTCCTTTTGTCCCCGGTCCCTTCGCCTGCGTCCCTGATTGGGGCACGGCGCTCAAGGGGGAAGGAAGGCTTCGGCAACCAGACTTGACGTCGGGTCGCCCCTGCGACAAACCCTTCGAGCGCGCCGGCTTGGCTGCCGCCGATTCGACAAATGACTGATTTGCCGATGGTTTGTGCGCCTTGACGCCGGCGGGAAAGGAACGGGTCCAGGACGACGCGGCATCTCCGATGGCCGGCGCGCCGGTCTTGCCATGAAAATTCGACTCGCTTTGTCCGCGAATCTGAGTCCGCGCGGCCAGGGGTCCGATTCGTACTTGGTTTGTTGTTGCCTTGATCCCCCAGCCGGGCTCCTCGCTCGACAGGCGCCGGTCCGGCGCGATATGAGCCCATTTCTGCCTAGCCGGAGCGCCTGGTGGCCACGACGCCTTCCGTAACTCGTCAAGCCGGCCAGGACGGGGTCGTCCTCTCGTTGGCCGGGGAGTGGATCGTCGGCGCTGGACGTGAGCTGGAGGCGGCCGGGGCGTCGCTGCTTTCGTCAGCCAACGGGGCCAAAAGCGTGGTCCTCGATCTCGCCGCCCTGAGTCGCATGGACACCGCCGGGGCCTGGTTCATCGATCGCGCCCGGGACGAACTCGCGGCTTCGGGCGCGGCCGTTTCCTGTCGCGGCGAACGGCCTGAGCAGGACCTCCTCCTGAAGGAGGCAGGCTACCATCGGCCCGAAGCGCCGACGCGCGTTCCCCCGTCGCACACCATCTCGCTGCTCTCCGCGGTCGGCGAGACGGTCTACGACTCGGGCGAGGATTTCATCGATATCGTCGACTATCTCGGCGAGGTCGTGGCGATGTTCCTGCGGCTCGCGCTCAAGCCGCTGCGCTGGCGATGGACATCGATGGTGCATCACCTTGAAATGTACGGGCTGCGCAGCGTGCCGATCATCATGCTGATCAACTTCCTGGTCGGGGCGATCGTCACCCAGCAGGGCATCTTTCAGCTCACCCGCTTCGGCGCGGCTTCCTACGCCGTCAATCTGGTTGGCGTCCTGGGTCTGCGCGAACTCGGCGTGCTGATGACCTCAATCATGATCGCTGGGCGCACCGGATCGTCGATCACCGCCGAGATCGGTTCGATGAAGATGCGCGAGGAGATCGACGCGCTCAAGGTGATGGCCCTTGATCCGATGGAAGTGCTCATCATCCCGCGCCTGGTGGCGCTGGTG
The DNA here is from genome assembly GCA_035308265.1 of Roseiarcus sp. Taxonomy (GTDB): domain Bacteria; phylum Pseudomonadota; class Alphaproteobacteria; order Rhizobiales; family Beijerinckiaceae; genus Roseiarcus. Next base: position 7,647 of record DATGHB010000326.1, on the reverse strand, counting down.
ATCGCCCTGCCGGTTCTGACCTTCCTTGCCGATCTGGCCACGATCGGCGGCGGTCTTATCGTCAGCTGGCTCTATGCCGGGTTGACGCCCGCGGTCTTTCTGACCCGGATCCAGAACGCGGTTCTGCCCCAGACGTTCCTGGTCGGCCTCATCAAGGCGCCGTTCATGGCGATCGTGATCGGCCTCATCGCCGCCACCGAGGGCATGGAGGTGCGCGGATCGGCCGAGTCGCTCGGCCGTTGCGTCACCTCGTCGGTGGTCAAGTCAATCTTCATGGTCATCGTCCTGGACGGGCTGTTCGCGATGTTCTTCGCCGCGGTGGACTATTGAGCGCCGGAGCTTCCGCTCAAAGCGCGCCTGCGCACGAGGCCGTCATCCGCGTGCGCGGCTTAAAAGTGGGCTTCGACGACCACCTCGTGATGGATGGGCTCGACCTCGATCTCTATCGCGGCGAAGTGCTGGGCTTCGTTGGCGCTTCCGGCGCCGGCAAGTCGGTGCTGACCCGGACGATCCTGGGGCTGATCCACAAAGAGGCCGGAACGATCGAAGTCTTCGGCCACGACATTGACACGCTGACGCCGCGCGAGCGTCTGGAGGTCGGCGAGCGCTGGGGCGTGCTGTTTCAGGAGGGGGCGCTGTTCTCCAGCCTGACCGTGCGCCAGAACATCCAGGCCCCGATGCGCGAGCATCTCAACCTTTCCCAGTCGACGCTCGACGGTCTCGCCGCGCAGAAGCTGGCGCTGGTCGGCCTGCCGCCGGACACCGCCGACAAGCTGCCTTCCGAATTGTCCGGCGGCATGACCAAGCGCGTTTCGCTGGCGAGGGCGCTGGCGCTCGACCCCGAAATCGTGTTCCTCGACGAGCCGACCTCGGGGCTCGACCCCATTTCGGCCGGCGACTTCGACGATCTCATCGGCACGCTTCAGAAGACTCTCGGCCTCACCGTCTTCATGGTCACCCACGATCTCGACAGCCTGTTCGCCATCTGCGACCGGGTCGCCGTCCTCGGGCACAAGAAGGTCATCGCCGCCGGACCGATCAGCGAGCTCCTGCTTTCCGACGACCCTTGGCTCAAGGCCTATTTCCACGGTAAGAGGGGCGTGATCCGCCTCTCGGCGGCCGCAGACCGGCCCGCGGCGCTCGCCGCGGACGACCGGCCGCAGAACGCGGGGCGTTGAGGATAAATGGAGACGCGCGCCAACTATGTGCTGATCGGCGCCTTCACGCTCGCCGCGGTTGTGGGCGCGTTTCTGTTCATCATGTGGATCGCGGGATTTAGCGCGGCGGGGGCTCACCGGCCCTATCGAATCATCTTCAATGGTTCGGTTTCAGGCCTCTCCAGCGGCGCCGTCGTCCTGTTCAACGGCCTCAAGGTCGGCGAGGTCACGAGACTCAGCCTGGATGAACACAATCCGAACCAGGTGGTCGCGGATATCGACGTCACCAACGAGAGCGCGCGCACGCTGATCAACTCCAAGACCAAGGCCCAGCTCGAGACCCAGGGCCTGACCGGAACGGGCGTGGTCGCGCTCATTGGCGGGGAGCCGATGAACGGCGAACAGGTCGCGCCGCTGACCGGCAACCCCCCTGTCATTCCCGCGCTGCCTTCGGTCACGCTTCAGGATTTGCAGACCAAGGCTGGATACGTACTCGATCTCGCCAACCAGCTGATTGTCGACAACGCCCAGCCCTTGCATCAGACGCTCGAGAACGCCCAGCTTTTCTCGATGTCGCTCGCCAACAATGCGGGGGCCGTGGACGCCGCGCTGAAGAGCGTCGCCGAACTCGGCAAGCAGATCGGGCCGCTCGCCGCGCGCCTGCAAAGCCTGTCCGAGAACGCCGACCGGCTGGTCCAGTCGATCGACACTGATCAGGTTCGCGCGATCGTCGGCAATGTTCAGGCGCTCTCGGCGAAAGGCGTGTCGGTGGCTGACCGGGCCGACAAGCTTCTCGCCGACAATTCCGATTCGATCCATTCGACGGTCGCCAACATCGATCTTTTCTCCAAGACCCTCGCCGCCAACGCCGCCAACGTCGACGCGACACTGAAGAACCTGGCCGAGATCAGCAAGACCGTCCAGCCGGTCGTGGCGCAAATCCAGAGCCTTTCCGAGAACGCCAATCGCGTGCTGAAGGCGGTCGATCCGGACAAGGTCCGCGCGATCGTCGACAACGTCCAGAGCCTGTCGGCGAAGGGCAGTTCAGTAGCCGATCGCGCCGACAGGCTCCTCGCCGACAATTCCGATTCGATCCACTCGACGCTCGAGAGCGCCGACGCCTTCGCCAAGACCCTGGCCGCCAACGGCCCCAATGTCGACGCGACGCTCAAGAACCTGGCCGAGCTCAGCAAGACCGTCCAGCCGCTCGTCGCGCAAATCCAGGGCCTGTCGCAGGACGCCGATCGCCTGGTCAAGGCGGTCGATCCGGACCAGGTTCGCGCGGTGGTCGGCAACGCCCAGACGGTAAGCCAGGCGCTTGCCGACAGCTCGGACAATCTCAAGGTTCTGGCGCGCGACGGGGCGGCGCTCGCCACCCATCTCAACGATTCGGCCAAGCGTCTCGACGCCGCCCTGACTGATGTGGACCAGCTCGTGAAGGCGGTCGATTCGCAGAAGATCGCCGGCATCGTCAACTCGGCCAGCGACGTCGTAGAGACAGTGCGGCAGAATCGGCCCAACATCGATTCGACGCTCAAGAATTTCTCCGAGATGTCCGCCAAGCTCAACCAATCCGCCGACAAGGTCGACGGCGTTCTGACCAGCGCTCAAAGCTTCCTCGGCTCGCCCGGCACGAAGGGCGCGGTCGACCGCATCAGCGAAGCGGCGCTCTCGGTCAAGAAGCTCGCCGACGACGTCGACTCGCGGGTCAAGGACATCGCGGGCGGTCTCAGCCGGTTCACCAATTCGGGGCTGCGCGAATACGAAACGCTTGCGATCACCGCGAGGCGGACGGTGGAAGACATCGACCGGGTGGTGCGGTCGCTCGGACAGAATCCAAGTCAGGTCATCTTCGGCTCGAAGCCATCGCTGCCAGAATATCACGGCGGGCAGTAATGGAGCGCGGGGGGCGGCGATTACGGTTCACGGCGGCGGGCGCGCTTGCGCTTGCGCTGATCGGCTGCGCGAGCGGGCCGCCTCCGAACATGTACGATCTTTCCGCCGCGAGGCCGCCGCCGGCCCGCGCGGTCGGAGCCCAGTTCCGCATCGGCCAGCCGACCGCGACAGCCGACCTCGACAGCGATCACATCCTCGTTCGCGACGGGCAGGCGCTCGCCACGCTCGCCGGCGCCCGCTGGCCGCAGCCGCTGCCGGCGCTGTTCCGCGCCCGGCTCGCGCAAAGCTTCCAGAACGCGGGGCTCGCCCGCTTCATCGATGGGCCGGCGGCGAACGCCAACTACGAAGTCGATCTCGACATCCGCGCCTTCGAGCTCGACGCGGAGGCGAAGGAGGTGCATGTCGACATAGCGGCGTGGATCGTCTCGCTGGGGAGCGGCAGGATCGTGACGGACGAGATTTTCACCCTTCGGACGCCGGTCGCCTCCACCGGCGCCTCGGAGGTGGCGGCGGCGTTGGATCAGGCGGCTTCGACCGTGATGAGCGAGATCGTCGCCTTCGTCGCCAAGAAGCTTTAGGGTCAGAACCCGATCCGTCGGACCGCCTTCGACCCTAAGTAGACAACGGGCCTCGTGAGTCGCGGGGCGCCCAAGCCAGTGCAAACCGGTTTTTGACTCTGGTCCCGAAGGGTGAAAAAACTTGCGGGTAATCAGAAGCCGAGTTAAGCTTTCCCTATGAACGATCCTGCGCTTCCTCATCGGCCTCGACCGTGGGCTCCCGTTCCCGCGCCGCGACGGACGGGAAGAGCGGGAGGAAAAGTTCATTGCGCGAGAATCCAGCGTAACCCATTGATAAGTTTTGATCTTGACGAGAGAATCCAAGGAAATCCAAGGAAATCCAATAGCGGCGAATCGAGGTTTTCGCCGCCAAATGGCCAAGGACCAAGACAACCCAAATTGGCCGAGGCGCCGACACCCGCGGCGACGGCGCAAAATAACCCAGAAGAAGTGTAGATAATTTCGGCCGGCGCCTCCGCGGGCGCCGGTCGCTGCTCCTCAACCGCCGGAACGGGAGGAAGGCGCCGCTTCCCGCGAATAGAACGCTTTGGCCCTCGTGACGTCGGCCTGCGTCAGTCCATGGCCCGCGGGCAGCTCGTCGCGCTCGACGCGCGCGCCGGCCGCGGCGAGCGCGCCGGCCAGCTTCTCGGCGCTTGCGCGTGGAGCGATGGGATCGTGCAATCCGGACAGGATCATGACGGGAATGCCGGCAAGGTCCGGGCGCGGCGGCTCGGCCAACGGCGCCATTGCGCGCATGAGGATCGCGCCCTTGAGCGCCCTGGGATGCAGCAGCAGAACCGCCGCAGCGATGTTCGCGCCATTGGAATAGCCCAGCGCCAGGGGCCGGGCGAGGCCGTAGGCGCTGCGCCCTTCAGCGACGAAACCGGCGAGCTCGCCTGCCCGGCGGCGGACGTCGTCCTCGTCGAACAGGCCTTCGCGGAAGCGCCGGAAGAAGCGCGGCATATCGCCTTCGAGCACGTTCCCGCGCGGAGAGATGAGCGCCGCCCCCGGCGCTATCTCGCGCCCGAGCGGGATGAGATCGGACTCGTCGCCGCCTGTTCCATGGAGCAGGAGAACCGGCGGCAGACTCGGGTCCCGCCCAGGCTCGAAGCGATGAACACAGGAGAGCCTGGTCGCCGTCATGCGCGTCCGCCGAGCGCGAGTCGCAAGGGTCTCCTCCGCTAGAGCAAGGGGGAAGGAAACGCTGCGGGACGATCCGTGCGCAAACCCAAACGCAAAACCCTCTACTCGAGCTTCGGCAGCGCGGCCTCGATCGCCGTGCGGCGGCTTTCCAGGAACGGCGGCAGCTTGAGCGTCGTCCCAAGGGAATCGGGGGCTTCGTCGATGGCGAAGCCGGGCGGGTCCGTCGCGATTTCGAACAGCGCCCGCCCGGGCTCGCGGAAATAGACCGAGCGGAAATAGTTGCGGTCCTTCTGCTCTGTCGGGCGCAGATGATGATCCTCGATAAGCTTGCGAACCATCGCCGCCTGCGCCGCGTCGTCGGCCGCCCGAAAGGCGATGTGGTGAACCGAGCCCGCGCCCTGGCGCGCCGTGAGGAACTGTCCCGCCGTCCTCAGATCGACGATGCCGCCGAGCTCCACGCCGGGCGCCTGATAGCGTTGCGTCGAGCCCTCGGCGCCCCCGGCGACGAACCCGAAGACATCGGTCAGAATGGCGGCGGTCGGTCCGGCTTCGGCCAGCAGGAGGCTCACGCTGTGGAAGCCGCGGACAGCGTGCTCCGCGGGCACGCCATTCGCGCTCCACGCCGGTTTGGCCTCGAGGTCCCTGACCCCAATCAGCGCGAGCCTGGTCCCGTCTGAGTCCTTGAACGCGAGCGCCGTTTGGCCGAAGCGCCTGGCGGACTGATCGTGGGCGACGCCCTTCTCGATGAGGCGCTGCGTCCAGTAGCCGATCGAACCCTCTGGAATAGAGAACGCTGTCTCCTGCGCTTCGCCGATCCCGAGTCGGCCGGGCGCCGCGCCTTCCCAGGGAAAAAAGGTCAGGATCGTGCCCGGATGGCCGGCCGCGTCGCCGTAATAGAAGTGATAAGAGCCCGGATCGTCGAAATTGACCGTCTTCTTGACCAGGCGCAGGCCGAGCGTTTGGGTGTAGAAATCGAGATTCCGGCGCGCCGAGCTTGCAATGCTCGTCACATGATGGATGCCGCTCGCCATGCGGCCCTCCCTTTGCGGATGAGACATCGGTCGTTGAAGAGGACCGGGAAGTCGCGCGCGAGGGACCGTACGCCTTTCCCGGCGGCGGGCCAACCACGACTCCGACAGGCGGGACCGCGCCGGGGCGTATCCCGGCTATCGCGCCGCGATCATCGCGGGGCGGCGGAGCGCGCCGCGCGAGGCTTGTTCGATGGCGCCGACCGGTTCGGTTGTTTGAAAGAACGGCGGAGCGGCCGGCCCCGGCGGGCCGCTGTTCAATCGCGCGAACGGTTTACGGCCGCCGATCCGGCTCGCCGTCAAGTCGGCGATCGGCTGAAAAGGGGCGCCGATCTCCGCTTCTTCGCCCGCGTGGCGAGGGGCCCCCTCGAACACGGCCGCCCCGCAGGCGATCGCCTTGGCGCGATAGAGCGCGGCGTCGGCCAGACGCACCAGTTCGCGAGGCTCAGCTGCGCACGAGGGAAAGAGCGCAAAGCCGCAGGCGCAACTCAGACGAATGCGGAGCGACTGAACGGCGAATGGCGCCGCGAGCAGAGTCTGGATTTCCTCTCCGAGCGCCATCGTCTCGCCGTGCGCGCCGATGCGGTCGCAGAGGATGGCGAACTCGTCGCCGCCCATCCTGACGGCCGACCCGCGTCCGTCCATCGCCCTGGCGAGCCGGTCGGCGACCTGCCTAAGGACTTCGTCTCCGACCGGATGTCCGTGAACGTCGTTGACAGGCTTGAAGCCGTCGAGGTCGATCAATCCCAGCGCGAAGGGCTCGCCGGTCTCCGTTCCCGTCCCGATCTTGTCGGCGAGCAGCCTATGGAAGCAGCGCCGGTTGGGCAGCCCGGTTAGGTCGTCAGTAAGCGCGATGGTAATCGCCGCCCGTCGCGCCTCTTCGGCCAGGCGCTGCTGCTCGGCGATCACGAAACGCGACCGCACGATCTCCACGAACATGCGAAAGTTCTCGGCGAGCATGCGGATGACCAGGGCGGCGGCGACGGCGATCAGGGCCGCGAGCGCGAGCGTCAGCTCCGCTCCGCGCGCCAGCAATGCGACCATGATCGGCGCGGTCGCGGCGACCACGATGACGCTTGCCTCGCGCGCCACCACGTTGAGACAGATCGCGCAAACAGCGGCAACGACCCAGACCGTGACCAGTGTCGCGGCAAACTCGCCAACGCCGTCCGGCCATGTCGAGATCGCCGCCACCAGGGCGAACGCGAAAGTCAGCGCCGGCCCCAGAACGCTCGCCGCGCGGACCTTCCGCCGGACGGCGTCGAGCGTTTCGAGCTCCACCCCGGCGCGCGCCTGAAACCAGGACACGAGGCGAAGGACGGATACCGCGATAAGGGCGGCGGGGAGGAGGATTCCATCGAGGAGCGACCCGGTCGGCGCCGACTCGACGAACAGCGCGACCGCCGCAAGAATGACCACCCCATGAACATAGGGGCCGAGTCGCGCCAGCGAGCGGTACTGCTCGCGCAGCAGGGCGGCGCTGAAGTCCGCCTCGGCGGGCTCGAAGGGGGGCTCGGCGCCGCAGGCGGCAATTCCGTTGAACGATGCGCCGCAATCAGCCATTCGCTTCACCCTCGCCGCTCATCATGCAGCATCTCCGCCGCTCATCATGCGGCTGACGGAAGTTTCGTCCGATGGGTGAAGCCTATCGCGCGATGGCGTTCGAGGGGTTAATCCGTCGCCCGAAAATCGAGCTTTACGTACGGGTAGTGAAGCCCGTCTCAATGATATGGATAAACTTTGAAGTTAACGGCGAAGCTCGCACGCCTCACGCCGCTCAAGCCTTGACCGCGATGATGAATAGCCGCGGGTAGGCGAACAGGATCCGTCCGTCGGGCTGAACCGGATAAGCGTCCTTGAGACCGT
>DATGHB010000325.1:0-9665 GCA_035308265.1 Roseiarcus sp. | reverse complement strand
GTTCGCCGCCGCCGTGCTTGGACATGAGGCCGCCGCGTGGGCGATCGCGGCCCTGGTCGCCCTGCACGCCGCGGGCGCGCTCAAGCACCATTTCGCGAACGGCGACGACGTGCTCAGGCGCATGCTGCCCCGCCGGCGGCGCTCCGGCCCGCCCGCGTGAAGGGGTCGACCTATTCCACGTCCTCGACCGCGACCGTCCGCCCTGAGAGGCGCTGAGCCAGAGACGCCTCCATGAACGGGTCGAGATCGCCGTCGAGCACCTCGTCGGGCGAACTGGAGACGTGGCCGGTGCGAAGGTCCTTCACCATCTGATAGGGCTGAAGCACGTAGGAGCGGATCTGGCGCCCCCAGCCGATCTCCGTCTTGGACGCTGCGTCGGCGTTGGCCTTCTCCTCGCGCTTCTCGAGCTCGCGCTCATAGAGGCGGGCGCGCAGCATGGCCCACGCGGTCGCCCGGTTCTTGTGCTGCGAGCGCTCGGACTGGCAGGCGACGACGATGCCGGTGGGAATGTGGGTGATGCGCACCGCCGATTCGGTCTTGTTGACGTGCTGGCCGCCGGCGCCCGAGGCGCGGTAAGTGTCGATCCGGCAGTCGCTCTCGTTGACCTCGATCTTGATCCGGTCGTCGACCACCGGATAGACCCAGACGGAAGCGAAGCTGGTGTGCCGGCGCGCGTTGGAGTCGAAGGGCGAAATCCGCACCAGCCGATGGACGCCCGACTCGGTCTTCAGCCAGCCATGGGCGTTCAGGCCCTTGACGACAATCGTCGCCGACTTGATCCCGGCCTCGTCGCCATCGGTCTCCTCGACCAGCTCGACTTCGAACTTTCGCCGCTCCGCCCAGCGCATGTACATGCGCAAGAGCATGCGCGCCCAGTCGCAGCTCTCGGTTCCGCCCGCGCCTGAATGGACCTCGAGATAGGTGTCGTTGGCGTCGGCCTCGCCGGAAAGCAGCGCCTCGAGCTGACGCCGCTCCCCCTCCGCTTTCAGCGTCCTGAGAGCGGCGATCCCCTCGGCTTCGGCCGCTTCGTCGCCTTCGGCTTCTCCAAGCTCGACCAGCGTCGCGGCGTCGTCGAGGTCGCGCTCGATCTTCTTGAGCGAGCCCAGGCGGTCTTCGAGCATGGTGCGCTCGCGCATCACCCGCCCGGCGATCTCGGGATCGGTCCACAGATTCGGGTCTTCGGATTTCGCGTTGAGCTCGCTTAAGCGCCGCGTCGTCTGATCGACGTCAAAGATGCCTCCTCAGCAATCCCACGGACTGCTTGATCGATTCGACCAACTGTTCGGCTTCGGCGCGCATGCTTCCAACCACGAATGAAAGGGCGAACTTATCCCTGTCTCAGGACAGGCTCCGCTCAATAGAGCCCGCCGGTCCCTGAGCCGACCGACCGCTCGCTCCGCGCGGAGGTTTCCGATCCACCCCCGCCGCCACCGCCGCCGGCATAAGAGTCGGGCGGCCCGGTGCCCGGCTTGAACGCCTCCATGATGGTGCCGGGTCCGGTGGCGCGCATGCCGGTTTTGACGTCGACCGAAATGAGCTTGATCCCAGGCGGAATGCGGAAGGGCGTGTCGGGAGTGTCTTTCAGCGCCATCCTCATGAAGTCGCGGAAGATCGGCGCGGTGTAGAGCGCCGCCTGGGCCTTGCCGCCAAGCGAACGCGGCTTGTCGTAGCCCATGAACACGCCGAATGTCAGGTTCGGCGAGAAGCCGATGAACCAGAGGTCCTTGGCGTCGTTGGTGGTGCCGGTCTTGCCCGCCAAAGTCCTGCCCAGCTCCTTGATCGCAATGCCGGTGCCGCGCTGGATGACGCCCTCGAGGATCGAGGTGACCTGATAAGCGGTGAGCGGGTCGATCACCTGTTCGCGCTTGTCGATGAGCTTGGGTTCGGGCTGATTGTGCCATGTCGGGGCGTCGCACCCCTCGCAGATGCGTTCGTCGTGCTTGTAGATCGTATTGCCCCAGCGATCCTGGATCCGATCGATCAGCGTCGCTTTCACTCTCTTGCCGCCGTTGGCGAACATCGAATAGCCGGTGACCATGCGCAAGACCGTCGTCTCGCCCGCGCCGATCGACATGGAGAGCAGCGGCGGCAGATTGTCGTAGATGCCGAAACGCCTCGCGTAGTCGACGATCAGCGGCATGCCGATGTCGCGCGCGAGCCTCACGGTCATCAGGTTGATCGAATGCTCGACGGCGAACCGCAACGTACGAGGCCCGGTGGATTCGCCTTCGAAATTTTGCGGCGTCCAGTATTGGCCCCACCCCATGTCGATCGTGACCGGCGAGTCGACAATCATCGAAGAGGGCGTGTAACCCTTGTCGAGGGCGGCTGCGTAGACGAACGGCTTGAACGAGGAGCCCGGCTGCCGCTGGGCTTGCGTCGCCCGGTTGAATTCCGACTCGTCGAACGAAAATCCGCCGACCATCGCCAGCACCCGGCCGGTGAAGGGATCCATGGCGATACAGGCGCCGGACACTTCCGGGATCTGGCGAAGGCGATATTCGCCGTCGCGCCCGACAATCGGTTCGACATAAAAGACGTCGCCGGGCTTGACCAGGTTCCTCAGCCCGCGGCCGGTCCATTTCGCTCCGTCGGTCGTGACCGCGCCTGTCCGGCGATCGGCGACAACCGCGCCCGACTTGTCGCGCTGGGGCTGAAGGCCAATCCGGATCGCTGCATTGTTGACGTCGAGCGCCACCGCCAGGACCCAAGGCTTGATGTCGCCGTAAGCGGGGATGTCGGCGAGGGGGAGGCCCCAGTCCTGGCTGATGTCGATCGTCTTGAGGGTGCCGTGCCAGCCGTAAGCCTCGTCATAGCGCACGAGACCGTCTACCAGCGCCTTGCGCGCCATCAGCTGAATCTTCGGGTCGAGCGTGGTGCGGACGGAGAGGCCGCCCTCATAAAGCTTCTGCTCGCCGTATCGTTCCTGCAATTCGCGCCGGACCTCTTCGGCGAAGAATCCCGCGGCGATGGAATTGGGCGTCAGCACGCGCGGATTGACCACCAATGGCTCGGCCCGCGCCTCATCCGCCTGTTTATGGGTAATGTAGCCGTCCTCCTCCATCCGCCCGATCACGTAGTTGCGCCTGTCCACCGCGCGATCATGATCGCGGAACGGGTTGAGCGAACTCGGCTCCTTCGGCAACGCCGCCAGATAGGCGACTTCGGCAATGGTCAGTTCGTGGACGGACTTGTTGAAATAGCCGAGCGCCGCCGCGGCGACCCCGTAGTTGGAAAGACCGAGATAGATCTCGTTGAGGTAGAGCTCGAGGATCTTGTCCTTCGAGTAGGCGGACTCGATTTTGAGGCTCAGCAGAATCTCACGGATCTTGCGATCGAAAGTCCGGTCCGAATTCAGGAGAAAATTCTTGGCCACCTGCTGGGTGATGGTCGAGGCGCCCTGGATGTGGCGCGAACCCTCCAGGTAAATGATGCCGGCGCGCACGATGCCTTCGGGATCGACGCCCCAATGGTGGTAGAAGTTCTTGTCCTCGGCGGAGATGAAGGCGTGCTTGACCAGATCGGGAATCTCGTCCGACGGGAGATAGAGCCGCCGCTCGCGCGAATATTCGGCGAGCAGGCTGCCATCGGCCGCGTGGACGCGGGTCATGACCGGCGGCTCATAGTTCTTGAGCACCGAGTAATCCGGGAGCTCCTGCTCATATTTCCATAGGACGCCGGCAAAGACCGTCGCCGCGACAATGAACAGCAACGCGCCGGTCGCGAATATGAAGCCGATAACTCGAGCGATCCCGCGCATCTCTCGATCGAAGCCTTCCATTGCGCCCGTCGGCCGAGCGCTCGCGGCGTCGAGACGAACTGAACTGCCGCGCCTCTCAAGGCGCGGACTCCACGGGGACGGCTTTGCGGCGTTCCTCACGCCGGGCCGGAATCGAACCCGCGAGCGCCCCCTCCTGTCGTGTGCGAGTGAGGCGAATCTGTGATCGGCGCATTCCGCCCGGGGATTCCGGCGCCAATTAGCCCGGCGCGCGACCGGCGCGCAACACTTAATGCGCCGACGGCGGGGCGAGCGGCGCCGCCGACGAGGCGACGCCGTTCTCGGCGGAAGGCGCGCCATCCGGCCTTCCGTAACCGGCGAAGAAGGCGTCGATCGCCTTGACCATGGCCGCGGCGGCCCTGGCGCGCCACTCCGGGGAGAGGAGGGACTGGACGTCCTGGGGGTTCGAAAGATAGCCGAGTTCGACGAGGACCGAGGGAAACTCCGGCGCCTTCAGAACGACGAAGCCCGCGGAGCGTTCCGGGTTGTGGTTGAGCTTCGCCGTCCCGCGCAAGTTGTCGACGAGGCCGCGCGAGAAGATGTGGGCATAGGTCCGAGTCTCGCGCCGCCTGAGGTCGAACAGAATGTCGGCGACGTCCGGATTCTCTTGCCGGCTGCCGCCGCTGGCGGCGTTCTCGCGGGCCGCGATGCGGGCGGCTTCCGCATCGGAGGCGCGATCGGCCACGGTATAGACGGTCGAGCCGCTGACGTCCGCATCCTCGCTCAGCGTGTCGGCGTGCACCGAGATGAACAAGGACGCGTTCGCCTTGCGGGCGATGGCGACCCGGTCGTCCAGATCGACATATTGGTCGCCGTCACGGGTCATGACGATCGTGTAGCGCTTGGTCGCGTCGAGTTGGCGCTTGAGTTCCGCGCAGAAGTCAAAAACCAGGGTCTTCTCCAGGACGCCGTGAAGGCCGCGCGCGCCGCTGTCGACGCCGCCGTGACCGGGATCGAGGACAACGACCGGAGGGGCGGCCGGCGCGGCCGCGGCCGCAGGCGAAACGGCGGGGGCGCGGACCAGCGCCGCGAAGGCGGAAGGGTCGCACGGCCTCAGCGCGATCGTGAGCCGCGCCGCAGGTTCGCCTTCGACGATCGGTTTGGCGGCGACCTCGGAAGGACAGGCGGTCCGCGCCAGGTCGATGACGATCCGGGACTTGCCGGGGGCAAGCAGGCCGAAGCGAAACCCCTTGACGAGCGAGATATTGGACAGCGCGCCGACCCGGCCCGCCGCCGGATCCAGCTGAAAATTCACTTCCGGTAGGTCGACGACAATGCGATCAGGCGACGCCAAAGCGGAGGCGCTCGCCTCGACCGATCGCGACAGGTCGAACACCAGCCTGGCCGCGCTCTCATCCTGCGAGAGCCGCACGCCGACGGCGACGGGCGCGCCGGTCTCCCCGAAGCCGGGGTCGGGCGACGCCGCCAGCACGAAGAGGGCGAGAGCCGCCAGCCGTCCCACTCGCGCCATTCCGCCTCCCCTCGCGCTGTCGCGCTATAGGGCCAACGCCGGCGCCGCGCAATCATCCGGCGCTTCGATCGGCCGCGCCAGGTCCGGCGCCCAAAAATGAGGCCGCTAAAGTCTTTACGACGGGTTAATGACGTTACCGAAAAATCACAGACGGGAAAAGAGCTTGCCAACCCGCGCCGCGGCGCCTATTTATGGCGCGTTGCGAATTCGGACCGAGTTCGCGTGGCCGGCTTGCTCTTTAATTGAGTGAGGCGTTCGCCGGGACCATCATGCGGTGGCCTGCGGGTCGCGCGAACAACGCCGGGGCGGGTTGGTCGACCCGTCGGATCGCCCGCCGCCGTTATCAGTCCAGGCGAGGGTCCGCGGCGAGACTGCAAGCGGAAGCCAGAATCGCCCGCCGGGCAATGGCCGGGGCGTGGTTCGGATCGTGACGTTCGGCGCCATGCCGCGCCGGTGGATGGCGGTGCGCCAGGCCACGTTTTGTTTTCAGGTTGACGATGCTCCGATGGCAAAACCACAAATCTCCGGCCGCCATTCGGGCGGCGCGGATGTTTCTTCGCGACCTGCTCACGTCTGAACACCACCCCGATCCGGCGGCGCGCGTCGCCCGGTCCCAGTATTTCCCCATCTCCAGCATAGACGCCCCGCGCGGCGCGGTCGGGCGGCCTCGTTGGCCCTCGCAGCGAAGACTCGCGCGCGGCGAGAGAGTTTATCATGGCCAACAAAATGATCATCGACGCCTCCCACCCCGAGGAAACCCGGGTTGTGGTCTTAAGAGGCAATCGGGTCGAGGAGTTTGACTTCGAATCCGCCAGCAAACGACCGCTGCGCGGGAACATCTATCTTGCCAAGGTCACCCGGGTCGAGCCCTCGCTCCAGGCCGCTTTCATCGACTATGGCGGAAATCGCCATGGTTTTCTCGCCTTCTCCGAGATTCACCCGGATTATTACCAGATTCCGGTCGCCGATCGACAGGCGCTCCTTGAGGAGGAAGCCCTGTCCCAGCGGGAGGAGGACGAAGAGGCCAGCGGCGAGAGACGCAGCCGGCGCCGTCGCCACTCGCGCCGCCCGGAGGTCGAATCGCGCGCCGAGAGCGGCGAGACCGTCTCCGAACCGGCGTTCACCGATGAACCCGGCGCGGAGGAAACCGCTCCAGCTACGCCTTCCGCGAACGCCGGGACGGACGCTGTCGATGGCGAAGCGAACGCCGCGCCGTCGGCCAGGGTTTCGGAGGAGATAAACCCATTTCTGTCCTTTGCGCCCGGGACTGGCGACGAGGCCGAGCGCGCGGACGCTGAACCGGGAACGCCTCCCGAATCCGACCTCGAGGGGTCCGCGACGACGTTCGCCCGAGCGCCGTTGGCCGCCGCGCACGAGGAGCCCCTCGACATCACCAGCCCGAACGACGACGCCCCTGAGCGAGACGAGCGCCCTGTCGAAGAGGACGCTCACGAAATTACCACGCTCGAGGGCGGCGCCGAGGAGCGGGTGCCCAGGGGCAAGCTGCGGACCGAGGATGAAGGCGAGCCGGTCGAGCAGATCGGCGGCGACGCCTTGGAGGAGGTTCCGCGCCGCCCGCAGCGCCTGCGCCGCCAGTACAAGATTCAGGAGGTCATCAAGCGCCGGCAGGTCCTGCTGGTCCAGGTCGTCAAGGAAGAGCGCGGCAACAAAGGTGCGGCGCTCACGACTTACCTGTCGCTGGCCGGGCGCTACTCGGTTTTGATGCCCAACACCGCGCGCGGCGGCGGCATCTCGCGCAAGATCACCAGCGCCCAGGACCGCAGCCGGCTGAAGGTCATCGCCGAGGACCTCGACGTTCCCGAGGGCATGGGGGTGATTCTCCGCACGGCCGGCGCCTCGCGCACCAAGGCCGAGATCAAGCGCGACTTCGAGTATCTGCTCAGGATGTGGGAGACCGTGCGGGAGACGACGCTCGCCTCGAGCGCGCCGACCCTCGTCTACGAAGAAGGTTCGCTGATCAAGCGGGCGATTCGCGACCTTTACAGCAAGGAGGTCGAGGAGATCGTCGTCGCGGGCGAGGCGGGCTATCGCGAGGCCAGGCAGTTCATGCGCCTCCTGATGCCGAGCCACGTCAACAGCGTGCAGCCCTATCGCGACACCGCGCCGGTTTTCGCCAAGGCCGGCGTCGAATCGCAGCTCGACTCGATGTTCTCGAACCAGGTGACGCTGAAGTCGGGCGGTTACATCGTCATCAACCAGACCGAAGCGCTGGTGGCGATCGACGTCAACTCTGGGCGGTCCACGCGGGAGCACAATATCGAGGACACGGCGCTGCGCACCAATCTCGAGGCCGCCGACGAGATCGCGCGCCAGCTGCGTCTGCGCGACCTCGCCGGGCTGATCGTGGTCGATTTCATCGACATGGAGGAGTC
Organism: Roseiarcus sp.; assembly: GCA_035308265.1. Taxonomy (GTDB): domain Bacteria; phylum Pseudomonadota; class Alphaproteobacteria; order Rhizobiales; family Beijerinckiaceae; genus Roseiarcus. The sequence continues at coordinate 2,023 of DATGHB010000325.1, read as the reverse complement.
GCGCAACAATCGTGCGGTCGAGAGGCGCATCAAGGACGCGCTGAAGAACGATCGTGCGCGCATTCAGGTCGGCCGCATCTCGCACTTCGGCCTCCTGGAAATGTCGCGCCAGCGCATCCGCACCGGGGTTCTCGAAGGCTCGACCGTGGTCTGCCCCCACTGCCAGGGGGCGGGCGTCGTGCGGTCGACCGCCTCGATTGCGCTCCATGTGCTGCGGGTGCTCGAGGACGCTCTGATCAAGAGTTCGACCCACGATCTCGCCTTGCGCGCGCGCACGGCGGTCGCGCTCTATATCCTCAACCAGAAGCGCGCCAATCTGCGCGACCTCGAGCGCCGGTTCGGCGTCGCGATCACTGTCGAGGCCGACGACGCGCTGACCGGCGCCAACTACCACGCGATCGAGCGCGGCGAGCTGGCGACCGGCGTCAAGAGCGAGGCGGAGCCCGTGAAGCCGTCGGCCGAGGACATCGCGCCGATCATCGAGGAAGCGGGCCCGCTCGAGGCGGAGGAGGAAGAGGCCGCCGAAGCGACCGGCGAAGACAATGAAGAAGAGGGCGCGCGCGCGAGCGACCGCGGCGGCGGTTCGTCGGAAGAAGGCGATGCCGGCCGGCGTCGCCGCCGGCGCCGGCGCCGGCGCGGCGGCGAGCGCCCGTTCGGAGACAGTCCTCCGCAGGACGCCCCACAGCCGACCGACGATGGGCTCGCGGCGGTGGCCGAAATCGGCGGCGACCTCGTTCAGCCCAGCGGCGAGGCCGACGCCTTCAAGCGGAGGGGGCCGCGCGGCGAAGACGAGCGGCGCCGCCGCCCGAGAGGTCAGCGCGGCGAGCGAAGCCGGTTTCGCCGGCATGAGGGAGACGGCGTGCTGGAGGGGGGCGCGGCAAGCTTCGATTCGCCGCCTTCGCTCGCGCTCGAGGAACAATTCGCCGCCTCCGAGGCCGACTATTCCCGCCCGTCGTCCGGCGAGACGGCCCCTCCAGAGGCGGCGGCAGAACGGACTCCGGTCGCGCCGCCCCGTGAGGCCGAGGCCGAAGCGCCGGCGCCCGGCGCCGAGCCGGCCCCTGAGCCCGTCGCCGTCGAGGAGGCTCCGGCGGCCGACGAACCGCCGCGGCCCCGCCGCAGCGGCTGGTGGCAGCGCGCGCGCGCGACGGTCATCGGAAAATAGCGATCAGACGGGCCGCAGGGGGCCGCGTCCCGTCCTCCTTCGCCCCTTCAGGGCCGGTCCGAGAGACGGCCCCTCTCCCTCAGCGAGAGGGAGACGCGCCGCGGCGCCATCCTCCCCTGCCGTGAAGGGGCGGGGGAGGCGGACCGGCCGAAGGCCGGTGGACGGGGCGCGCTTGGCGGCGAGAGTCGGTCGTCGAGGCCATTGATATAACTTACTTTTCATCGGCAACCCTGAGATCGCGACAACATTTTCTTGCATTTTCCAGAAGTCATGCTAGCCTCTTTCCCTAAATGGGATCTTTTCAGGAGAGTGGGCGGTTGAACAGGGGGAGCCCGCGCGGCGTCGGCGCCTTCCGGGCGCCGGAGGCGGCGGGAGCGGGCAAAAAACGATCGGGGCGTCTCGTCCGGAGACCGCGCCGGGCTCCGGATTTCTCGGATTTGGATCGGCCGTAAGTCCTTGAAAAGTCCGGATTCGGAAAAATAAACGCCAGCAAACGTCAGCACTTTTACTGGCGCTTGCAAGCGTTTACGCGCATTTTACTGTCGCTTGGAGGGTCGTAACGAGGATAAGGCCGGCGTCGGCGCCTTCCGGGCGACGGAGGCCGCGGGGGCGGAGGACCACGCCAAAGGGCCGTCCGCAAGGACGCCCGTCTCTCGACGGACCATGGCGTGGTCAAGGGGCCTATGCCTCGCAACCTGACGCGCTCAGCCTGGCAGCCAAGGACGATCGAAAATGGCGCCGCAAGTTCTTGAAAAGGCTCGATTCGGACTCGCGAATGGCGCCCGCCCCCGACGGGCTGCCCCAGTCAGATCAGCCGCATGCCCCTCAGCGACGCATGCCCGTCGCGCCCGACGATGATGT
>DATGHB010000324.1:0-5960 GCA_035308265.1 Roseiarcus sp. | reverse complement strand
CATCGGCTGAGCGGCGCGCTCATTCTCGCCGGCCTCGTGGGCAAGGTGGCGCTATCGATGTGACCTGAGCGCGGCTGGCGAGCCAACGGCTCGCATCCGGGCCTCAGAGTTTCGAGCCGCCGTCGACGTGGATGACCTCGCCGGTAATCCAGCGGCCTCCTCGGACGCGAGAAAGGCGACGACGCCGCCGATGTCGTCGGGCTGGGCGAGACGCTTCAGCGTCTGCAGCCCCAAGGCGAAGGCCCGGCCGCTCTCGGTCTTGGCGAAGTTCGACATGTCTGTCTCGACGATTCCGGGCGCCACCGCGTTGACCCGGATTCCGCGCTCCCCGAGGAGCGAAGCGAAATGTCTGGTCATGGTCTCGATCGCCCCCTTGGCGGCGCCGTAGGCGGGCAGCAAGCCGACAACCGCGTGCGCGGCGAGCGACGAGACGAAGACGATGCTGGCGCCGCTTCCAAGGAGCGGCAGGAGCTGCTGGACGAGGAAGAAGGGCGCCCGGACGTTGATCGCGAACAGCCGGTCAAAATCCTCGACCGTCGTGTCCTCGATCCTTGCGGCTTTTGAGACCCCGGCGTTGGCGATCAGGATATCGAGGCGGTCGCCGGCGATTTTTCGCGCCCGCCTTGCCAACTCATGAGGCCCGTCGGCCGGCGCGAGGTCGACGCCCACGGCGTCAGCGCCGCCGCCGCTCTTGCGAATCTCGGCGAGGATCCGTTCTGCTTCCTCGGCGCCGGTGCTGAAATGCACCAGAACGCGGGCGCCCGCCTGAGCGAGCCTGAGCGCGCTCGCGCGTCCCATGCCGCGCGAGGCGCCGGTGACAAGCGCGGTCTTTCCGGTGAGCGAACCCATTGCATGTCCCCTTGCGGCGAGGCCCGATCCTGCGCCGTCCTCGCCCTCGCCCGCCATGTAGAGCGCGTTCTGGCCTTGGATGGAATCCTTGGCAGGGCCGCCTTCCGGCGAGCAGCGCAACCAGAGGTCAGGCGGCCTCGCCGCCCGCCGGCTCCGCGTGCCCGACGACGCGGCGCGCCTCGGGAAAGGCGTCCCTGACCGAGCGTTCGAGCGAATCGACGGCGTCGTGAACGGTCTCGACCGGCGTCTCGGCATCGACGCGGCAGTGGAAGAGGACAATCACTCCGCCGGGGGTCTCGCGCACGCGCACGTCGTGGATGTCGCGCAGGCGCCCCTGCGCCGCGGCCGCGGCCGTGAGCGTGGCCTCGATGCGGCGCTGAAGGCCGGGCTCGGCCAATTGCCCGCGCTCCTCCGGCTCGGCCGGCTCGATATGGGTCTCGACCTCGACGCCGCCGCCGATCTCGTCGGCGATGGCGTCCTCGAGTTCGGAGGCCAGCCGATGGGCCTCGCCCAGCGCCATCCCGCGGTCGACTTCGAGATCGAGGGAGACGGTCTTGCGCCCTTCGATGTCCCGGATGGCGACATGATGCACCGGCAGGCTCCGGCGCGCCGCGATCACCAGCACGCGCTCGAGGATCGTCTCGTCGTCGAGCCTGAGCGGGTTGGCGGTGATGGTCAGTTCGGCCTCGGGCCAGCGCCGGGCGATCCTGTCCTGGAGCTCGGCCTTGATCGCGGCGACCCGCTCGAGCGGCAGGGTGCGCGAGACCGAGACGACGACGTCGCCCATGGTCCTCGCGCCGCTCGGCCTCAGCCGGATCGCCTCGATCCCCGCGACGCTCTTATCGCGCAGGATGAGGGTACGGATCGCCTCGGCGAGCCCCTCGGGCGCGCGGTCGACCAGCGCGTCGATCGTCGAGCGGCCAAGGCGATAGCTGGCCCAGGCGATGAAAAAGGCGACGCCGATCGCGGCCAAGGCGTCGCCATAAGCAAACCCGGCGCGCGTCGCGACGAGGCCGATGAGGACGAGAACGGAGGAGACGAGATCGCTCGAATAGTGGAGCGCGTCGGCGCTGAGCGCATGGCTCGAGGTCACCCGCGCCACGTGGGTCAGCGTCCGCCAGCGCGCGACGTCGACGGCGATCGAGATGAGGATCGCGCCGATTGCGAAAGCGTCGACGTCGACCGCGCCGGCGCCGTTGAGGATGCGCTCGACGGCCCGGATCACGACAGCGACCGAGAGCGCGGCGAGAAATCCAGTCTCGGCCAGCGCCGCCACCGCCTCGATCTTGGCGTGGCCGAACGGATGCTCGGCGTCGGCGGGCTTGTCGGCTTCGCGCACCGCAAAAAAGGTGAGCGCGCTCGCCCCGATGTCCAGGCCGTTATGGGCGCCTTCGGAAAGCAGCGCGAGCGAGCCGGACGCCATGCCCGCGGCGAGCTTGAGCAAGGCGAGGACCGTGCTCGCGCCAACCGAGGCCGCCGCCGCTCGGCGCTTCAGCGCCGTGTGGTCGTCGGGGGGATGGCGCGGCTTGGTTGCCAAGGCGAGCAGTCCCATGTGTCCGGGGGCTTCCCCTCGAGGCCGAAGGCGTTATGCTCCGAAGCCGGCCGCGAAGCAAACCGCAAGAGGAACCATGGAATACCTGCATACGATGATCCGCGTGACCGACCTCAAGGCGTCGATCGCGTTTTTCGAGCTGCTCGGCCTTGTCGAGACGCGACGGGTCGAGAACGAGAAGGGCCGTTATACGCTGGTGTTCCTCGCCGCGTCAGGCGACGTCGACCGGGCGAAGAAGGACCAGGCGCCGCTGGTCGAGCTCACCTACAACTGGGACCCGGAGGTCTATTCCGGCGGGCGCAATTTCGGCCACCTCGCCTATCGGGTCGACGACATCTATGCGACCTGCGCCAGGCTCAAAGCGGCCGGGGTCACGATCAACCGCCCGCCGCGCGACGGGCATATGGCCTTCATCCGCACGCCCGACCTGATTTCGATCGAGCTCATCCAGAAGGGCGGTTCGCTGGCGCCGGCGGAGCCGTGGGCGTCGATGCCCAACACCGGGGTCTGGTGAGGCGCCGCACTCGGGCTGTCGCCGGGGCGCGCGCCGGGCCAACTCCGGCTCCACTTTTTGGCTGATTCCGCGACCCCTCCGGGGCCTGTACACCACGTCGGCAGCTCTGGAGGCTTGACCATGTGTCGCGGGTGTTTCAACCAGCTCTTCCTGCGCCCGGAGCTCCATTCCGAGGGCCTGGCGGGCCCTCTGGGCGGGGTGGACGCGCCGACCCGGCGCGCGTTCATGGCCTATTCGGTGGCCGCAGCCTCGGCGATGAGCGCCGTTGGGGCCGGTCCCGCTATGGCCGCGGACGAAGGCGCGGACTTCATTTTGCGCGGCGGGACGGTCCGTCCGCTGCCGGGTGCGCCGGTCGCCTCGGCGGTTGCGATCAAGGGCGGCAAGGTGCTCGCGGTCGGCGAGGAGAGCCAGCTCTCAGCCCTCAGGACGAGCGCCACGAAGGTGGTCGACCTCGCAGGCCGCACGGCCCTCCCAGGTCTCATCGACCCGCATTGCCACACAATCCTCGCTTCGCTGATCTTCGAACTGCTCGATGACGTCGGCTACGCCAGATATCCGACGCGCGACGACCTCGTGGCGCATCTGAAGCAGGAAGCGGAGAACACGCCCAAGGGGCAGTGGGTCGTCGGCTCGAATTTCGACAACCTCCTGCAGGGCGGGGATTTCACCCGGGCGGAGCTGGACGCGATTTCGACCGACCATCCGATTTTCGTCTGGTACACCAATGGGCACGACGCCTGCGTCAACACCGAGGCGCTCACAGTCGCGGGAATCGCGGAGGACGTGGGCGGGCTGCCCGGCGGCGGCCATTTCGGCCGCGCCGCCGACGGGAGGCTCAACGGCATGGTGTACGAGGAGAGCGCGATGCTCAAGTTCGCGGTCCATTTCCTTGGCAAGATCACGCCGGAAGTCGCCGCCGGGGCGGTCACGGATTTCTGCCGTCATGTCGCCTCCCTCGGAAACACGATGCTGCACGAGCCCGGGACCATCCGCTCGGACTGGATCGAGCCATTCGCCAAGCTGTCGAACTCGCTGGCCTGCCGCACCAGCGCGAGCGTGATGTTCGACGACATGAAGGGCCTCGCGCCGTTCCGCGGTTACGGTCTCGGGGCAAAGGGCGCGACCATCGCCAATTCGCTGTTCTCGCTCTATGGCGTCAAGATCGTCGGCGACGGCTCAAACCAGACCGAGACCGGAGCGCAGACCAAAGCCTATCTGAACTCCACTTCGAAGGGCTCGCCGAACTTCGACGCCTCCCAGCTGAAACAGATGGTCGCCGAGGTTAAGGCGTTCGGCCTTCCAGTGCAGATTCACTGCAACGGCGACTCCATGATCGACATTGCGCTCGACGCGATTGAGGCCGCCTATGCGGGCTCAGCCGACTATGGCGTCAACCGCATCGAGCACGCGACAATGGCGCGCCCTGACCAGATCCTGCGCATGGCGGCGCTCAACGTGCAGCCGAGCTTCCTGATGAACCACGTGCGCTTCTATGGCGCCGCCTATCGGGATCAGATCTTCGGCCCCGAACGCGCCGCCTTCATGGACCCGGCCGGTGCCTGCGTGAAGGCCGGCTTGACCTTCACCCTGCACACCGACGGGCCCTGCTCGCCGCCGGGGCCGCTCGCGCTCATCGAAACCGCGATGACCCGCCGCTGCGTGATCGACCATTCGGTGGTTGGCCCCGACCAGGCCGTCTCGCTTGACGACGCGATCCGCGCCGTGACGATCGACGCCGCCCGCCAACTCGGGCAGGGCGACCGCCTGGGCTCGCTCGAAACCGGTAAGGAAGCGGACCTCACGATCCTGGAAAGCGATCCCTACAAGGTAAGCCCGGATGCGGTCGCCGCGATCAAGGTCAGCGAGACATGGGTGGCGGGGGAGCGAAAATTCGCGGCCTGACCGGGCAGGTCCGCCTCAGCGGCCGCGGTCAGGCGATCGCGGCGCTGACCAGGTTGCGGAACAGTTCGCGAAAGTAGGCGCGGTTTTCCGGGCTCTGGACCATGATGACCGCGAACAGCGAATCGCGCGGGCTGACCCAGAACGCGGTGCCCATCATGCCGCCCCAGAAGAACTCGCCGACGCTGCCCGCGGTCGGCGCTTTGCCGGGATCGTTGCGCACCGCAAAGCCGAGGCCGAAGCCGTGGCCGGGCCAGAGCAAAAAGTGATCCTTCCTCACGCCTGCGTCGAGGTGGTCGCTGGCCATGAAGGCGAGCGTCCGGGGCCCGAGGATGCGCTTGCCCTCGAGCGTGCCGCCGAAGCTCAGCATGGCGGTGAAGCGGGTATAGTCGGCGAGCGTGGACAGGAGCCCGCCGCCGCCCGATTCGAATTTGGGCGCCGCGGTCGCGTTCAGGGAGTCGACGCCCGCGCCGCCCATGAGGTCGGACGGGAACGGATCGGCGCGCCGGGCGACCTTGTCGGGCGGGGTGAAGAACGCGGTATCGGCCATGCCGAGCGGGCCGAAAATCCGCGCCTGCAGCACTTCGCTCAGGCTCGCGCCCTCGACGACCTCGATCACCCGCCCCAGCACGTCGGTGGAGAGGCCATATTCCCACACCTCGCCGGGCTGGTGCATGAGCGGCAGCGCGGCCATCGCCTCGACGTTTTCGGCCAGCGTCCGGTTCCTATCCGCGACCTTGGCCGCTTTCACCAGCGCCTGGACAGGGGAGACCCCGGTGAAGCCGTAAGTGAGCCCCGAGGTGTGGCGCATGAGGTCCTGGACTGTGATCGGGCGCCTGAGCGGCTGAAGGTCGAGCTTGTCGCCCCTGGCGACGCCTGCCTTCACGTTGGCGAAGGCGGGGATAGTTTTCGACACCGGATCGGTGATGAGAAGCCGTCCCTCCTCGACCAGCATCATCGCCGCGACGGACACGATCGGCTTGGTCATCGAATAGATGCGGAAGATCGCGTCGTCGCTCATCGCCGGGCCGCCGGGCCTCAAAGAGCCGACCGATTCGCGGTAGACGATCTTGCCGTCGCGGGCGATCAGCATGGAGACGCCGGGCGCCTTCTTCTCCGCGACAGCGCGCGTCATCGTGTCGGTGA
>DATGHB010000323.1:0-11118 GCA_035308265.1 Roseiarcus sp. | reverse complement strand
TAAGCTGGAGGGCAGGCATGAGGAGCTATGTTCGCTTCCCGATCTATTTCCGTTTTGGCGACGCGCCCGCTTGGATGCGTGGACAATCGAAGTCCATCGCGCTGCTCGCCAACCTGCTAATCGCGTCCTTTTCGCTTGCAGCTGGGAGCCGCGCCAGCGCGCAGATCGTTATCGGTCCCAGCCCGCCGCCGATAACGACCACTGTGGAGGTTTTCTCGCCGACGAACAGTCCGGTAACCGTCGTCGGCTCCACTATTCTCGACGTATCCGGCGACGCTATCGACTCTCCTCCATATGCAGCGCCCGGCGGCATACTGAATATTAATACCGAAGCTGGTCCGAGCCCCGGGACGATCTCGATCACCAGCGGCGGAACGGGGGTAGCCAGCGTCTTCCCCTCCAGTGCGGCGATCATCAGCATCGACTCAGGCCCCGGTCACGACGTGACAATCATGAGCGCTGGTGCGGCCCTGGGTATCTCGGGGGATGTATCGCTCACGGCGAGTAACGCCAACGGCGGCAACTTGACCTTTCGAACCACTGGCGGTTTCGGCGTCGTGGCGCAATTTGGCGCCAAAGTGGATATCACCGGGGCCGCCATTATCGCCGACAGCGGCGTCGGCGCGGTCCTCATTGGAGGCGACCTAACCGACCAGGGGGCAATCGGCAACCTGACCAATGTCGACATCATAACAACGGATGCAGTTGGGCTGGACGCCACGCGCATGAGCACCGTGGCGACGATGACGGGCGGCAGCATTACCGTGACGGGCGCGGGCCTCACGGGCCTGTACTCGGATACCGACGGGGTGACCAATGTCACCAACGTCAACATCACGACGACCGGAGACCATACGTACGGCGCCTTTGCCGAGGCGACGATCCCAGCCACTCCTTTGATATCGCCCGGCGGCGGAACCATTAACATCAAGGGCGGCTCGATCACGACGCTCGGCATCGGCGCCTTCGCCGCCTTCGCCCAGGGCCAGCCCACGGTTCCCTCGACGATTACGCTCGATGGCTCAACCGTCGCCACCTCGGGGGAAGGCGCCGCGGGCTACCGCGCCGACGGCGGCGCGATCAGCGCCACCAACACCACCGCCCACACCTCGGGCGCGGCGGCGCCCGGGGGCATGCTCAGCAACGGGGGCAAAGTCACGATCAATGGCGGCAGCGTGACCGCCACAGGCGCAGGCAGCTTCGGGTTCCTTGTTCAGCCGTTCACCCCCACGCTGTTACTGAGCGCCGATCCCACGACGCCCAGGCTGGCTCTGACCGCTGAGCCGACGTTGCCGAATGTGCTTCAAATCAGCAATGCGACGGTGAACTCGGCGGCGGACGCCTTCCGTGTGGAAGGCGCGATCGCCAACATCGCTATAAACGGATCGTCCGTCGTAAGCCGCAATGGAGTGCTCCTGAACACTCTGTTCGCTGGCGCTGCCAACTTGACTGCCACCGGTTCGGAAATAACCGGGGCTATCACGACCGGTTCCAGCAGCACTGCGAACGTGACGCTGCAGGCGAACACCACCTGGACAATGACCGGGAGTTCAAATCTGACGAACTTGGTCAATGACTCCAGCAATATCGTCTTCTCGCCGCCAGTTGGCGATCCAACGCTGCCGAGCAGCTACAAAACGCTGACTGTCACGAACCTCACCGGAATGGGCGGCGGGATCACGCTTAACGCCTATCTCGGCGGGGATAGCTCGCCTTCGGACCGGCTAATCATTGACGCCGGCAGCGCGACCGGCTCGGCGGGGTTGACGATTCACAACGCCAACGGTCCGGGAGCGCTCACGACGGGCAACGGTATTCTGGTGGTGAACGCGGTCGGCGGGGCCACGACAGCGCCTGGCGCGTTCGCGCTCGCCGGCGAAGCGCGCGCCGGGGCTTTTGATTACGATCTTTTCCGTGGCGGCCTCGGCGCGAGCGACCCGCAGGATTGGTTCCTGCGCTCGACTTTCATCGTCCCGCCGGAGCCTTCGCCGCCCGATCCTGTTCCGCCGGGGCCAACGCCTCCGCCGGATCCGCTGCCGCCCGGCGTCTACCCGATCATCGGACCGGAACTCGCCACCTATGGCGTGGTGCAGCCCCTGGCGAGACAACTGGGCGTCGCGATTCTCGGCACGCTCGACGATCGGGTCGGCGACACTTACCAGCCGGATGGGTGCGCTGTCGCATCTGCGGCCGCTCCCTCCGCCGAGACTCCCGCGGTCGACCTGCCGACCGGGAAGCCGGCGGCGGTTCCGACCAGGAAGCCCGGGCCTGCGCCCTGCCCATTGTTCGCGCCCTCGGTCTGGGGCCGGTTCTTCGGCCAGACGATCGACAACCACTACCAGGCGTTCGCCGATCCCCGCGCCAGCGGCGACATGGGAGGCTTCCAGGGCGGCGTCGACCTTCTGCGCGGTTCGCTAATCGCCGGCCAATACGAGCGGGCCGGCCTCTATGGCGCCTATGGCGACGTGAGCGCCGACGTGAACGGCCTCGTCACCAATCCGGCGGCGACCGCCTACATCCTCACCCGCACGGGTTCAGTCAACCTGAATGCCGGGTCGGTGGGCGGCTACTGGACCCATGTCGGGCCGGGCGGCTGGTATCTCGACACGGTGCTGCAGGGGACCTGGTACGGCGGATCGGCCAGCACGCAGTTCGCGAGGCTCAACACCAGCGGAACGGGCTTCATCGCGTCCCTGGAGGGCGGCGTTCCCTTCGCATTGCCGCAATTCGGGCCGGGCTTCGCGCTCGAGCCGCAGGGGCAAATCCTGTGGCAGAAGGTTTCCTTCCGGCACGACTACGACGGTCTTGGCGATGTCGCGCTCGGCGACACGACCGGGCCGAGCGGGCGCATCGGGCTGCGCGGCAAATGGACGATCGCAACCGGAGGCGGTCAGGTCTGGGAGCCCTATCTCAGGGCCAATCTCTGGCAGGACTGGGGGGCTGACGCCAACGCCGTCTATTCGGGGAGCGACATGGCGCCGCTGGTGAGCCGGGCCACGATGCTGGAGCTTGGCGGCGGCCTGACCGGACGGCTCAACGCAAACATCTCTCTCTTCGCCAATGCCGACTATGAATTCGCGGTCGGCTCGGGCGTCGAGAAACGAAGCGGCGTTCGCGGCGCGTTCGGCGCCCGATACACGTGGTGAGCGCCGCCTGACCCGTCGGCGCGAGGATCCGTAAGCGACGAATCCGCCTGCCGTTTTCGTAAGCCGTGCGCCGCCAAGGGCAAGCTCACCGCGTGCGTGCGCGTCCATGCGGCTCATCGCGATAATCTGCGCGCCGAACTGCGCCCCGAGGAATGGCTGGTCATCGAATGACCCAGACCGAAGCCGAGCCGACCAAGTATTGGCTGTCCATTCTGCCCCCCGACATCGCCTTCGACCGACTCCTCGACGCCATCAAATTACGCTGGCGCATCGAACGCGACTATCACGAGCTCAAACAGGAGGTCGGCCTCGGCCACTATGAAGGCCGCGGCTGGCGCGGGTTCCACCATCACGCCACGCTGTGCATCCCCGCTTACGGATTCCTGATCGCCGAAAGGGAGACGATTCCCCCTCAGGACATCCCCGGGCCGGGCGATTCCAAACATCTGCCGTTTCCCATCGTCCAGGACCTACGCGATCCGCCCCTGCCGCCCGAACGCCACGTCCCAAACTCCATCGCCACCCTCCGCCTCGGAAAGGCGTCGCGGCTATCCGGCCGGTCTTTGAGCGAACTTGTCGCGCAGGTAGGCGGCGACGAAGACCGGCACCCGGGCGCCATCGATGTCGCGCGGGCCGCGCACGACATGCATGCGCGAAAATTCCGCGTGAGGGTCGCGCGCGAGATAGGCTTCGATTGTCGCCTTGGCCTCGGCGGCGGGCGCCGCGAGCGTCATCAGCTTCATGCAGGCGATGCGCTGGGGAGTGAACACCAGGGTCCAGCCGGGCGCAATGATCGCCTCATCGGCGCTTACGCCTGTCTCTTCCAGCAATTCCCGGCGCGCGCTCGCCTCGAGATCGACCTTACCGTCGAATATATCGGTCGGATCCGGCGTCCCGGCGGGAAAGTAGATCTGCCCGGCGTTGAACGTATGGCGCGCCATCTCGCCGAGCAGGAAGGCTCCGTCGGCTGAGCGAACCGCCGCCATCGAAAAGCAATTGTCGATCGGTTCGCCCGGCTCGCCGAATTCCGCCCAGGCCAGGAAGTCGGCGTAGTCGGTTTCGAAAAAGGCGCCGGTGAGCGTCAAAGCCCCGTTCCGCCCCGCCTCGATCTTGCGCCGCCCGAGCAGCAGCACCCGCCCGTTGAACAGCGCGGGCTTCGTCTTTATCAGCCGCGCCCAATGGGCCGCGATGCTCGCCGCGCGGCGTTCGGCGAAAGGCCAGCGCGAGGGCTCGAACGTGAAGTCGAGCTCGCCAACCTCAAGAAGACGAAAGGGCTCGCTCAAAGGTCGAGCGAGCCATTGCCGATGAGGACGACCGAGCCGCCGACGGTTGCGGAGGCGAGGGCGCCGTTCTCAATCACAAGACCCAGCGCGATCAGGCTCGGCCGTCCCATCTCGAAGCCCTGTTCGATGGTGAGCATGTGTTCGCCGTCGCGCTGGCGGTCGAAGGCCTCAACGACGGCGGCGAAGGCCGCGACCGCGCTGCCGGTCGCCGGGTCTTCGGCCACCCCCCAGGCGGGCGCGAACATGCGCGCATGAAAGGCCGATCCCTGCCGGATCGTTTCGCGCGTGTAGACAAAGGTCGCCGGGCCGTCCCCGGTCGCCCAGGGCGTCACGCCGGGCGCGGCGCGGCCGACCGCGCCGAGCGAGCGGATCGGAACGAACAGATAAGGCGCGCCGGCGCTATAGAGGCTCGGCTCGTGCCGGTCGAAACCGATGTCCTGAGGGTCAAGCCCGAGGCCCGCGGCGATTTCCTTCGTGGACGGCGGCTTGGCCTCGAGCCGTTCGGGAAGCTTCGGCAACTCGAAATAGGCGGCGAGCGCCTGGCCCTTGCGCCGCCGAGCGACGCAGACGACATCGCCGATCTGTTCCTCGAGCACGATCCTGATATCCTGAGCGCGGAGCAGATCGCCCGCCCGCTTGTCGGCGATGAGCGCGGCCGCTCCGACCGTCGGATGGCCGGCGAACGGCAGTTCGCGCTTGGGCGTGAAGATCCTCACCCGAGCGCTGTTGACGGCGTTCCTCGGCTCGAACACGAACACGGTCTCGGACAGGTTGAACTCGGCGGCGATCGCCTGCATGCGCGCATCGTCGAGCCCTTGCGCGTCAAAGACTACGGCGAGCGGATTGCCGGCGAGCGGAGTCTCGGTGAACACGTCGAGGGTGTGGAAGGGACGCGTCATCGACAAGAGTCCGGCGCCCGCGGCGCTCCTCGAACCCGCCGGCAGGCTCAGAGCCTTCGGCGATTCAATGCCAGGAAAACAGCGGCTCGCTGGAACCGGGCCAGGAGACGTCGAGCAGCGGCCTGTTCGCCTCCGGGAGGCGAACATCATTGGGCAGCCGGTCGTTGCCTCGCATGCCCTGGAAGGTCCCCTGGATCGCGTTGCGCTGCGGCGGCCTGAAGGTATCGAGAACATAGGCCTGGCGCGAGCCGACGGGCGCCCAGGTCCCGAGGGTCAGCCACGGCTCGACGCCCTTGCGAACGGTGATCTGCCGGCCGGCGGCGGCCGGATGCTTTGTCCGGTGATGGACCGTCTGCGCCTCCGCTAAGGACGATGCGAGGACGATTCCGAGCGCGACGGCCCCCAGGATACTGACCGGATGTGACATGAACGGTTCCCTTTCGCCCGGCCCATTGTACACTGAACTGCGCCTAGTCATGCGCCGGCCTCCCAAAAAAGTAAATGCGGCGCCTGGACTTATCAAGCCGGCTCCGCCGCAAAAAGCTGCGACGGCCGGATCAATTCGTCTTGAGCGGCGATCAGGGCGAGCTCGCGCGAGCCCTCGGCCAGAGTGGCGCTGACGATTGCGTGAACCGACGAAGCCGCCCGCGACAAGGCCTCGGGCGTCGCGCGCGCCTCGAGCCAGTGATGAAAGAAGAGCGCCGCGAACACATCGCCCGCGCCATTGACCGCAATCGGCAGCTTCGGGGTGCGCAATCGCCAGAACCCCGCTTCGTCGCCGGCCAGCATGTCGAGAGCGTCAGCAGGCGTGTCGTCGAGCTCAAGCGACTTCGCGACCACCACCTGCGGGCCGCGCCCCCGCAGCGCCTCGATCGCCCGCTGCGCCGTTCGCAAGTCACGCGCCCGCTCGCCGGTCAGCCATTCGAGCTCGAAGGCGTTCGGCGTAACGATGGTCGCCGCGGCAAGCGCCCGGTCGCGGAAGAATTCGCCGACACCCGCTGCGACATAGCTCCCACGCCCGACACGGCCGATCACCGGATCGCAGGCATAGGCGGCGCCCGCGTTGGCGGCGCGCAGGCGCTCGAGCGCGCGCAGGGACGCTTCCCCGATTTCCGCCCGTCCGAGATAACCGGTCAGAAGCCCAGCGCAGCGGGGGAGGGCGCCGATGGCCTCGAGGCCGTCCATGCATTCGTCGATCATGCTGGAGTCGAAGGCGCGGCCGCGCCAGCCGGCATAGCCGGTGTGGCTCGAGAACTGCACCGTCATCAGCGGCCAAACTTCGCGGCCGAGCCGCTGCAAAGGAAACACCGCCGCCGAATTGCCGACATGGCCATGGACGACATGCGACTGGATGGAGAGGATCGGCTGAAGCATGGCCAAGGAGACGACGATTCGGCGGGCGGGGTAAATACGGGCGACCGGGCAGGCCTTTTGGGCGTGAGGCCTGTTGTTCTTGCCCGAGCCCCGCGATACGGCTGCGGCGGGCTCAACTCGGGGGAAACCAGTCTGGTCAGCCTGAACCAGCGTCCGGGCTTCGCGCCGGTCCTGTGGTCGTCGTGTCTGGCGATGCTGGCGGTCGGCGCCAACTCGACGGCGATCATGGCTGCGCTGCCGAGGATGCGGGTCGAGCTGTCGCTGAGCCCTGCCGGCGTGCAGTGGGCGGTCAATGCTTATCTGGTCGTTTCGGCGGCCTCGATCGTGCTCGGCGGCCGGGCGGGCGACTGGTTTGGCGCGCGCCCCGGGGCGATGGCCGGGATGGCGGCGTTCGCCGCCGCGTCATGCATCATCGCCATCTCCGACTCGCAAACCGCGCTCATGGCCGGGCGGAGCCTGCAGGGCCTCGCGGCGGCTCTCGCGGTTCCCTGCACGCTGGCCGCGGTCGACGGTAGCGCCGCGCCGGAGCGCCGGGCCCAGGCGATCGGCGCCTGGACCGGATTCCTGATGCTTGGCTTCAGCATCGGGCCGCTCATCGGCGGCGCGCTGACCGACGCCGCGGGCTGGCGCGCGATCTTTTGGCTCAACGCTCTCCTGATGCTGACCGCAATGGCCGGGATGGCCTCGGCGGGCGCCGCGGCGGCCCCTTCTGAGCGCAGGCGAGGGGTGTCGCTCGACTGGATCGGTTTCATCTTGCAGGCCGCTTTCATGACGGCGCTCATCTTCGGGTTGCAGGCGGCCCCGCACGCTCGCGCCGCGCCGCTTCCCCTGATCGGCCTCATGGCGCTGGCCGCGGGATCGTTCGTCGTGCTGTTGATCGTGGAGGCCCGCGTTCAGGCGCCGCTCATCGACCGGAACCTCTTCGCGCGACGGGATTTCGTGATGGGTCTCGCCATCGGCTCGCTCGCGATGTTCAGCATCATGAGCCTCTTGCTCTACTTCAACCTTTATGCCCAGAGCCCGCAAGGACTCGCTCTCACCGCGCTGCAGGCTGGCGCTTCGCTCGTGCCGCTCAGCGCCGCCCTGCTGGCGCTCGCGCTCACGGCTTCCGCCATTGCGGCGCGAGTGGGGCTTGGCGCCGTCATGACCGGCGGCATGGCGCTGATCGCGATCGCCTGCGCTATCGTGGGCGTCGCCGTCTCCGGAGGCGGCTCGCTCATGCTGGCGATCGGGTTCCTTGTGATGGGCGCGGGCCTGGCCCTGCCCTATGCCTCGGCGCCGCGGCTGGCGCTCTCGGCGCTTTCGCCCGATGAACGCGGGCAGGGATCGGGCCTCGTCAATGCGTGCACCTTCCTCGGCGGCAGTTTCGGGGTCGCCGGCGGCGCCATCGCCTTCGGGCTCGGGGGATTGGTCGCGGTTCTGGCGATGATCGCCATCGCCGGCTTGATTGGCGCCGCGCTCGGCTGCTTCGCTATTGAGCGCGCCCGTCAAGGCTGAAACAATGGGAAGCCCTTCCCACGAGGACGCCCATGACCGACGCCATCGCCTTTCTGAGCCGCGCCATCGAGCAGGGGCGGGGGCTGGCCAAGGCCGACATCGTGCTGAAGGGCGGGCGGATCTTCGACCTCGTCAGCGGTGAACTCGTGCAAAGCGACGTCGCCATCTGTGGCGACCGCATCGTCGGAACGATGGGCGACTATCGCGGCGAACGCGAGATCGACGTCCGCGGCAAGGTCGTCGTTCCGGGCTTTATCGACACCCATTGCCACGTCGAATCCTCGCTTCTAACCCCACTCGAATTCGACCGCTGCGTCCTTCGGCATGGTGTGACGACGTCGATCTGCGATCCGCACGAGATCGCCAACGTGCTGGGGCTGACCGGCCTCCGCTATTTTCTCGACGGGGCGATGCTGACCGCGATGGACCTGCGCATCCAGCTTTCGAGCTGCGTTCCCGCGACCGCGCTGGAGACTTCCGGGGCGCGGCTCGAGGCCGACGATCTTGTCGCCCTCGCCGATCATCCGAAGGTGCTGGGGCTTGCCGAATTCATGAACTTTCCCGGCGTGCTCGCGCGTGACCCCTCATGCCTCGCCAAGCTCGCGGCCTTCCAGACGAGGCCGATCGACGGCCACAGCCCGCTCCTCAGCGGCCTCGCCCTCAATGGCTATTTGAGCTCAGGCGTGCGCACCGACCACGAGGTCACCAACTTGCCCGAAGCCAAGGAGAAGCTCGCCAAGGGCATGCAGGTGCTGGTTCGCGAAGGCTCGGTGTGCAAGGACCTGCACGCGCTTAGCTCCATCATCACCGAGCGCAATTCGCCGTTCATCGCCTTCTGCACCGACGACCGCAATCCGCTCGACATCGCGGAGGAGGGCCATCTCGATTTCCTCATCCGCACCGCGATCGCGCTCGGCGCGCCGCCGCTCGCCGCCTACCGCGCCGCAAGCGTCTCGGCTGCGCGCATCTTTGGCCTTAGGGACCGGGGCCTGGTCGCGCCCGGCTGGCGCGCCGATCTGGTCGTCATCGACGATCTCGAGCATTGCGCGGTTTCGATGGTGGTGACTGGCGGGCGGGTCGTGGACGACGCCTTGTTCGGCGCCCGCGGTTCGCTCGCTCCGGTCGGCCTCGAGAGCGTCAAGGCGCGGCGCGTCGATCCCGCCGATTTCGTCGCCAAAGGGCAGGGGCCGTCGACGCAGGCGATCGGCGTCATCCCGGGCAAGATCATCACCGAGCGCGTCTCCGTGACGCTGCCGTTCAGGGACGGCGAGCGCGGCGTCGATCTCGCCCAGGACGTGGTCAAGGTCTCGGTGGTCGCCCGCCACGGCGTCAACGACAATCGGGCGACCGCCTTCGTCAAGGGCTTCGGCATGAAGCGCGGCGCGATCGCTTCCTCCGTCGGCCATGACAGCCACAATCTCTGCGTCGTCGGCGCGGACGAGGCCGACATGGCGGCGGCGGTCAACCGCCTGCGCGAGATCGAGGGCGGGTTCGCGGTCGCGCGCGACGGCAAGATCGTCGCCGAACTTCCGCTGCCGGTCGCGGGGCTCATGAGTCTTAGAACCTTCGAGGAGGTGCGCAAGGCGCTGATCCCGCTGCGCGCCGCAGCCAAGGGCCTGGGCGTGACGCTGCCGGAGCCGTTCCTGCAAGTCGCCTTCCTGCCTCTGCCGGTGATCCCGCACTTGAAGATTACCGACATGGGGCTTGTCGACGTGGACAGGTTCGAGTTTGTGCGGGACTAGAGAACATCCAACCATGAAGGGTCTTCTCACCCTGGGTCAGATGCTCTCGGTTCATGCGCGGCTTCATCCGGACCGGATAGGCGCGCGCGACCTCGAACGCAGCATGACATTTCGGCGCTGGAACGAGCGCGCGTGCCGGCTCGCCAACGGGCTTCTCGGGCTTGGCCTCGCCAAGGGCGATCGCGTGGGCGTACTCGCGTACAACGCCGTTGAATGGGTGGAAATCTATGTCGCCGCCGCCAAGGCCGGGCTCGTCGTGGTTCCGCTCAACTTCCGTCTGGTCGGAAGGGAAATCCGCTATATCGTCGACGACTCGGAGGCCGCCGCTTTCGTCGTCCAGGATCAGCTGATGGGCGCGATCGAGGATGCGGGTCTGGATCTTTCGGCGCCGCCAAATCGCCGAATCTGGTTCGGCGCGGGCAAATGCCCGGCCGGCTATTCGCCGTACGAAGACCTGATCGTCGCCGCGAGCGACGAGGAACCGAACGCCGCGATCGCGCCCGAAGACCCGTGGATGTTGATGTACACGTCCGGCACGACAGGCAATCCGAAGGGCGCGATTCGCAGCCATCGCGGCGGCGCAATGCTGTCCCTGATTACCGAAATCGAACTCGGCATTCGCCGCGACGACAGCGCTCTGCTCGTCATGCCGATGTGTCATGCGAACTCGCTCTACTTCTTCAGCGCTTTCGCCTATTGCGGGGCGACGACCACGGTCTACAATCGCCACAAGTTTGATCCGGAGCATTGCGCGCGCGTCCTCGGCGAGGGCGTCGCGACGTTCACTTCGCTGGTTCCCACCCACTACGCCATGATGTTGGCGCTGCCTCAGGCGGTGCGCGCGCGGCTCAAACTCGACAGGGTGGCCAAGCTCATGATCTCTTCGGCGCCGGCGCGACCCGACGTCAAGCGGGCGGTTATGGAGATGTTTCCGAACGCGGGCTTGTTCGAACTCTACGGATCGACCGAGACGGGCTGGGTTACGATGCTCCATCCGCATGAACAGTTCGACAAGCTCGGCTCCGTCGGCCGCGAGTGCGTGGGCTCCGCGCCCATCAAGCTTCTCGATGCAAATGGCGACGAAGCGCCGGATGGCGACATCGGCGAGCTTTACGCGAGCAACCCTTATATTTTCGACGGCTATTGGAAGCTGCCGGAGAAAACCCGCGAGGCGTTC
>DATGHB010000322.1:0-6571 GCA_035308265.1 Roseiarcus sp. | reverse complement strand
GGTCTCGATGCGCGCGTCGTCGATGCGGCTCAAGCCTGCGCTCTTGAGAAAACCCTGGATCGCCGCCTCTGGCGCGCCGACCCGCGGGCCCCTGCGCTCCTCGCGCAAGTCGGGCTGGGCGGCCGGCAGGCCTACGACATGGAGAGTCAAGCGCCGCGGCGTAACGAAGCTGCGTGCGCCCTCGTAAAGCAAATTGCGCTCGACCAGCGCGTCAGTGACCAGGCGCTTCAAATCCTCCGCCGCCTGCCGCTGCATGCGGGCGGGGATTTCTTCGGAGAATAATTCGAGCAGGAGGTCGGGCATGGCTCAAGCCGCCCCGCCGCCCGCGGTCCTGAGCCAGGCTGCGCCGCAGCCCTTCGCGAGTTCGCGCACGCGCAGGATGTAGCTCTGGCGCTCGGTGACGGAAATGGCCCCGCGCGCGTCGAGCAGGTTGAAGACATGGCTCGCCTTGATGCATTGGTCATAGGCCGGGAGCGCCATCAGATGGCGGTCGCCCGCCTTGCCCTTTTCCAACAGCGCGAGGCATTCCGCTTCGGCGTCCTTGAAGTGCTGAAACAGGAGTTCCGTGTTGGCGTGCTCGAAGTTGAAGCGGGAATATTCCTGCTCGGCCTGCAGGAACACGTCGCCATAGGTGACGCCGTCGCCGTTGAAGTCGATGTCGTAGACGCTCTCGACCCCCTGCACATACATCGCGAGGCGCTCGAGGCCGTAAGTCAGTTCGCCCGAGACCGGCGCGCATTCGAAACCCGCAACCTGCTGGAAATAAGTGAATTGCGACACCTCCATGCCGTCGCACCAGCATTCCCACCCCAGGCCCCAGGCGCCCAGCGTCGGGCTCTCCCAGTCGTCCTCGACGAAGCGCACGTCGTGCAGGCCCATGTCGACGCCGATCGCGGCGAGCGAATCGAGATAGAGCTCCTGCAGGTTTTCGGGACTCGGCTTCAGGATCACCTGATACTGATAATAGTGCTGGAGGCGGTTGGGATTCTCCCCGTAGCGCCCGTCCTTGGGCCGGCGCGACGGCTGCACGTAAGCCGCCTTCCAGGGCTTGGGCCCGAGCGAGCGCAGCGTCGTCGCCGGGTGAAAGGTGCCCGCCCCCACCTCCATGTCATAGGGTTGCAGCATGACGCAGCCCTGACGCGCCCAGAAAGTCTGAAGCGTGAGGATGAGGCCCTGGAACGACCTCGCCGGATCGAGGCTTGCGTCTTTGACGGAAGGCATGGCGCGCTGTCCTTAGAGTCGCGGGCGCCGCCGGTCAACGCAAAGGCTGCCTAGGAGGCGCTCAGCCGAATTTGCCAGGCGAAGCCTCTGCCGCTAGAGCGAATCGTTGAAAGGGAGGCTCGCTCATGCGTCCATCCAAACGTGCGGCCGACGAAATGCGCGCCGTCAGTTTCGAGCGCGGGGTGGCGCGCTATGCGGAAGGCTCGTGCCTCGTCCGGTTCGGCGACACGCATGTCTTGTGCGCGGCCTCGCTCGAGGACAAGCCGCCGCCGTGGCTGCGCGGCCAGGGACGGGGCTGGGTCACGGCGGAATATGCGATGCTGCCGCGCGCGACGCTGACCCGGACCAGGCGCGACTCGGCGACCGGCAAGGTTTCCGGCCGCGCCCAGGAGATTCAGCGCCTGATTGGCCGATCGCTGCGGGCGGTGGTCGATCTGCCGCGTCTCGGCGAGCGGCAGATCACGGTCGATTGCGACGTCCTGCAGGCGGACGGAGGCACCCGCACCGCCTCGATCACCGGCGCCTGGGTCGCGCTGCGCGACTGCCTCGCCTGGATGGTCAGCCGCTCGATCCTGCGCGACAGCCCGCTCAAGGATCATGTCGCCGCAGTTTCATGCGGCGTCGTTGGCGGCGAAACATTGATCGATCTCGACTACGCCGAGGACTCGACCGCCCACACCGACGCGAATTTTGTCATCACCGGCTCAGGAGGCCTGGTCGAAGTTCAGGGGTCGGCCGAGGGCGCGCCGTTTTCGGAGGACGAGCTCATCCGGATGCTCAAGCTGGCGCGCGGCGGCGTCGAGCGGCTCGTCGTCATGCAGAAAGCGGCGATCGCCTGAGTCTCAAGGGTAGCCGTGCGAGAAAACATCCAAGGCCTCGAACCCCGCGAGGTCGAGGCGGACGCGGTCGGGCAGATAGGCGAAGGCTGCGCGGGCGAGTTCCTCCCGGCCCTCGCGCCTGAGCATCGCGTCGAGCTTCTCGCGCAGGGCGTGAAGATGGAGCACGTCTGAGGCGGCATAGGCGAGCTGCGCCTCGCTTAGGCAGTCGGCGCCCCAGTCGGACGATTGCTGCTGCTTGGAGATCTCCACGCCCAGAAGCTCGCGCGTCAGATCCTTGAGCCCGTGCCGGTCGGTATAGGTTCGCGCGATCTTGGAGGCGATCTTGGTGCAATAGACCGGCGCGGCCATGATTCCGAACGCATGATGCAGCACGCCCATGTCGAAGCGGCCGTAGTGGAAAAGCTTCACGATCGCCGGGTCGGCCAGCAGGCGCTCGAGATTGGGAGCGCTCCTTTGCCCGGGGCCGATCTGCACGATATCCGCCGCCCCGTCCCCGCGCGACACCTGCACCACGCAGAGTCGGTCGCGGCCGACGGCCAGTCCCAGCGTCTCGGTGTCGATGGCCGCCGCCTCGCCAAACGAGGCTTCGACGGGCAAATCGTGTCGGTGAAACCGGATCATCGTCGCCGCAAGGTCTGATCCCGTTGAAAATGCACGGGCTCAATATGTGCGCGGCCATGGATAGAGGCGCCTTGGCGGGGCGTCAATCGGACGTTTCGAGAGGACGCCGCTTCGCCGGCCGCTCAAGGCGAGAGACGGCGCCCGGCGCTGTCCGCGGCGGCCAGCCCGGAAGCGCCGGCGGGCCAATCCTGATCGCCAAGCCTCGAGACCGCGGCGCAGAAGACATAGCCGATTCCGCGCACCGACCGAATGAGCGGCGGGCGATCGGACGCGTCGGCGAGCTTCTTGCGCAGCCGCGCGACCAGGGTGTCGATCGAGCGATCGAAATAGGTCCATTGACGCCCGCGCAGCGCGCCGAGTAGAGCTTGACGCGACAGCGGCTGGCCCGGCTGTCGGACAAGGGCCATGAGGAGATCGAACTCGGACGAGGTCAGATCGACCCGCTGTCCCGCCGGGCTGATGAGGTCCCGCGTCGTCTCATCGAGGGTCCAGCCCGCGAACATGGAAAGCCGGTCGACCGGCTTGATGGCCTGCGCGCGGCGAATTGCCGCCTCGCGGCGCCGGATGGCTTCGTCAATTGCCGCCAGCTCCTGGCCGGCGTCTTCCAGAATATGGATTTGCATTACGTCCCGCCTTTAATTATCGCCGCCTCGCGAATCGTCGTGGTAAATTGATTCGAAACAGGACATGTTCCATTGTCAATGAGTTACGATACGTAAACTTGATCATTATTTGATTCGACGTTCGGCACCGGTTTCGTCCGCGCGTTCGTCCGCCAAGTCTATTTTCGATCATGGCGCCATCGACGCAATATTCAATGCGTGTTTCTTTCGCCGTGCCGCTGAGGCATTCGTTGCTTACGCAAACAAAGCCGCGCTTGGCTTATCAGGCGGCGCTATTGTCTGCTTGCGGCTGACCGCGCCGGGCCCCGACATGAGAGCGGATTGCTGTCCCCTGACGGTGGCGGAAATAAAAACATGTAGACACGGGAAAAAAGAATGCTACCGGTAGGTTGCATGCGCGGGATTCCGATCGACATTTTGCGGGCCTTTGTCGCGGTGGTGGAATCGCGAGGCTTCACCCGCGCGGCCGAGGAGCTGGGACGGACCCAGCCGACGATCAGCCTTCAGGTCAAACGGCTGGAGGAGCTCGTCGAGGCGCCGCTGTTCAAGAAGGGCGGCCGCTTCGAGTTGTCCCCCGTAGGCGAGGTTTGTTTCGACTATGGCAAGCGCCTGTTGCGGCTGCATGACGACATGCTGGACGAGGTCGGCCGCAACAATCCCAGCGAAGCGCTGCGTATTGGCGTGGCCGGCGAATTTGCCTCGATTCTGGCGCCGCGGCTCGGCGAGCTCAGCGCCGGCGCCGAGATTCCCACAACCTTCGAGGTGATCGTCGACAGCTCGCAGACGCTTTCGACGGCCTTTCGCCAAAATGCGCTCGACGTCGCGTTCGTCGTCGGGACGGGCGACAGCGAGCCGCACAGGATCGAACAATGGCGGGGACAGCTGCGCTGGTTCGGTCAGACATTCGATGGCGCTCAGGAGGATCTGCCGGCGCCGCTTGTTCTCGCCCCCCAGGGGTCGCCCTTTCATGAGGCGGCCACCGGCGCGCTGCGCGCCCAGGGGCGGAAATTCGAGATTGTTTGCACATCTTCAAGTTTCACCGTGCTCGCCGCCGCCGCGGCGGCCGGTCTTGGCGTCACGCCGATGATTGAGGGACTGGCCCCTGAAGGTCTGGAGCCGTGCCCCGACAAGAGCCTTCCGGCCTTGCCCGAACTCACGCTGCTGCTGCTGGCGCGTTCGCAGGCCTTGGCGCTCTCGAGCCGCCGTTGGGTGGCGAGCGTGGTCGAAACGCTTCATCGGAATGGCGCATGAACGAGGGGTGCGCGCCTGGATTGCAATTTGTAACAATTCGTCACGCAGCCCCGTAACTCAATCGTGGCACAATTCGGCGTCCCGCAAATCGAGGGGGATCGCCAATCATGCAAATGCCTGTGTCGGACCAACCGACGGCCGGGCTGGACGGCCGTCTCGCCGCTCAGCGGGCCGACGAAACGCGCGAGCTCGCGCTTCTCGCCCAGTTCATGCGCCACGATTCCGTGGCTTCGCTGGCGAGCGCAATCGCCGAACGCTCGGGCGGGGCCATGCGAGGCGGAGACCTGATCGCCGCCGCGGGCCTCTGCGCACGCCGCACAGACTGCTGAGGCCGCCCGCCGCCAGCGGAACGGCGCGATCCTTAACCCGGGCGCAGCACTTCAAGGCTAAGGTCGGAGCGTCTGGCTGGACGCAGCCGGTCCCTCCGAGCCGAGCCGCGGCGAATCGTCCATGACAAGCACCACCACCGCTTATCTCGCAATATCCCAGAATCTGCCCCGCTATCAGGCGATGACCGCGGCCGAGCCCGCGGTGAAGACGGCGAGCGCGTATTACGAGGCCAATATCGGCTCGGTCACGTCGGTCCAAGACTTCGTCGACAATTATCGGCTCCTGTCCTACGCGCTCGACGCCTATGGTCTCGGCGACCAGATCAACGCCAAGGGGCTCATCACTCAGGTGCTCGAAGGGGGAGTGTCCAATCCGAAGAGCCTTGCCAACACCCTGCCGAATCCGCAGTGGAAGGCATTCGCCGCCGCGTTCAATTTCTCCGGCGGCGCCTCGCCGTCGTCGGCCCGCTCCATCCAGACGACAACGGGCGATTATGTCGAGCAGCAGCTGGAAAGCGATCAGGGCGCCCAGGACGTCGGCGTCCAGCTTGCGCTCTATTTTCAGCGGGTCGCGCCGACCGTCACCAGCGAAGAGGGCATTCTGGCCGATCCAAATCTTCTTGAAGTGGCCGCGACGATCATGGGGATTTCACCTGCGGCCGCCAGCGACCTGCAACCGCAGACCCTTTCCGAGCTCATGCCGCTCTCCGACCTGCAAGATCCCGCCAAGCTCCAGCAGATGACCGAGCGGTTCACGGCAATGTACGACTACACCTACGGGCCGGGCGCCGGCGCGGCCACGAGTCTGACCGTCGATTCCGGCAATTCGAGTTCGGGGCAGTCGGGCGCCGCGGCGGTGCTCTCCAGCATCATCAGTTCGAACGGCTCCGTGCTGAGCACTTCGCTCAACGCCTTCACCGGCGCGCCGAGCCAGGCGTTCTCGACCGCGCTCATGTCGAGCATGCAGAGGCTTTCGCTGGGCGGGTAGCCGCGTCGCCTCAGAAAGGCCCGCGCAAGGGCCGCCCTCTAAGCGAGACTGATGCTTCCGCGCGCCGCCGATGGTTGACGTTCTGCAGACGACCAGCGCCAGCGCTGCGCCGAACGCCGTCCGGTCGGCGCCGGATGCGCTCTATGGGGCCGCGGTCATCGCCTGGCGCGAGCGGCGGCGCGACGAAGCGATCGGGCTCATGGACGAGGCGCTGCGACTCAGGCCCGATTTCGCCGAGGCTCTCAGCATGGGCGGATACATGCTGAACGAATGCGGCAAGCCCGACGCGGCGATGCGCTTCTATCGGCGCGCGCTCGAGCTCGATGCTTCGCTCGTCGTCGCCCATGTCAATCTCGGCAAGCTCCTGTTCCGCGCTGGCCTGTTCGTGGAGGCGCTCGCTTCCTTCATGGCCGCGACGGCGCTCGCGCCGCAGGACGCCGACGCCTGGTGCAGCCGCGCCGGGGCCTTGCGCGAGCTTGGCCGCCTCGAGGAATCGGTCGAAGCGGGGAAACGCGCGCTTGCGCTCAGACATGACTTTGCCGAAGCCGCGATCAATCTCGGCAATGCGCTGCTCAAGCTCGATCGCAGCGAGGAGGCGCTTCAAGCCTACCTCCGGGCGGGCGTGGCCGGCCCTTGCCTGGCGCAGGCTTTGTTGGGTCAGGCGCTGGCGCTGCGCGGCCTCGGCCGTTTCTCCGAGGC
>DATGHB010000321.1:0-11002 GCA_035308265.1 Roseiarcus sp. | reverse complement strand
GGGCGGCGGATGCCAACGGTATTGCGATCAGGCGGGTTCAGATTCTTCTTCTACAGCCAGGAGCGCAGGAACCGCCTCATACTCCGAGCGAAGATTATCGAACATTGGCAGGAATTCCTGGAGGCATGGAATGCCCATTTTGGCGGATCGGCTTAACGCGGAGGCGATGAGCGACGAATTTGTCGGGGACTCGATCCGCGTCGCTTTGACGGACGACCGCGAGATTTCAGCGCCGCTCGAGTGGTTCCCCCGCTTGCGCGACGCATCTGACGCGCAACGCGTCAAGCGGTGCTGATCGGGCGCGGCGAGGGCGTCCGCTGGCCAGACCTCGACGAGGACATCTCGGTCAACGCGCTCCTGTGCCTGCCGACCTGAGGTCGCGGCTCCGGCCATCGAGCCGCGCTTCAAGCGGGTGTATAAGCATAGCCCGTCGACAGACGGGCGTCTTTCGGCGCCCTTTGCCGCACCCAGGAGCCCCCATGAACAAGCCCGCCCGCATCGCCGCGTCCCATCGTCTCGACCTGCGCAGTCGCCCGCGACGCAACCGCAAAGCGGAATGGGCGCGCCGCCTGGTCGCCGAGCATGTGCTGACGACCGCCGATCTCATCTGGCCGCTCTTCCTCATCGATGGCTCAAAGAGGCGGGTTCCGGTCGCCGCGATGCCCGGCGTCGATCGCCTGAGCGTCGACGAGGCGGTCCGCGAGGCCGAGCGGGCGGCGAGCCTCGGCATTCCGGCGATCGCCTTCTTTCCCGCGACCGAGCCTCATCTCAAGGACGCCGAAGGCAGCGAGGCGTTCAACGCCGACAATCTCGTCTGCCGCGCCTGCCGCGCGATCAAGCGCGAATTCCCCGGCCTTGGCCTCGTCACCGACGTCGCGCTCGACCCTTATACAGCCCATGGCCACGACGGGCTCGTGCGCGAGAGCGCATCCGGCGAGCTCGTCATCCTCAACGACGAGACGGTCGAGGCGCTCGTGCGCCAGGCGCTCAACCAGGCGCGCGCCGGCGCCGACGTGATCGCTCCCTCCGACATGATGGACGGGCGGGTCGGGGCGATCCGCGAGGCGCTCGACGACGAGGGCTTCCTCGATGTGCAGATCATGGCCTATGCGGCCAAATACGCCTCCGCCTTCTACGGGCCGTTCCGCGACGCTCTCGGCTCCAAGGGCGCGCTGAAAGGCGACAAGCGCACCTATCAGATGGACCCGGCTAACAGCGACGAGGCTTTGCGCGAGGTGGAGCTCGATCTTGACGAAGGCGCCGACATGGTGATGGTCAAGCCTGGGCTCCCCTATCTCGACATCATCCGCAGGGTGAAGGACGAATTCGGCGCGCCGACTTTCGCCTATCAGGTGAGCGGCGAATATTCGATGATCATGGCCGCCGCCGGCAACGGCTGGATCGACGGCGATAAGGCGATGATGGAGAGCCTGATCGCGTTCAAACGCGCCGGCGCCGACGGCGTGCTCACCTATTTCGCCCCGCGCGCGGCGGAGAGCCTTCGCGTCCAGTCCCGGTGAGCGAAACCCGCAAACTTGCGGCGATTCTCGCCGCCGACGTCGTCGGCTTCAGCCGCCTGACCGCCGCCGACGAGGACCGCACGCTCGCGCGCCTGCGGGCGCTCAGAAGCGATCTCATCGACCCGACGATCGCCGTCCACCACGGGCGCGTCGTCAAGCGCACTGGCGACGGCGCGATCGTCGAGTTCCGCAGCGTGGTGGATGCGGTGCGCTGCGCGATCGAAGTGCAGAGCGGCATGGTCGAGCGCAACGCGGGCCTGCCGGCCGAGCGGCGCATCGAATTCCGCATCGGCGTCCACCTCGGCGACGTCGTCGAGGAGAGCGACGGCGATTTGATGGGCGACGCGGTCAACATCGCCGCCCGGCTCGAGGGGATCGCCAGGCCGGGCGCGATCTGTCTCTCCGAACAGGCCTATTGGCAGGTGAGATCGCGGCTCGACGTGACCGTCGGCGACCTCGGCCCGACGCCGCTCAAGAACATCGCCGCGCCGGTCCGGGTCTATTCGCTCGAGGTCGGAGCCGCTTCGCCGGCAAAGACCGCGACCTCGGCCCCGGCGGAAGCGCCAACGCAGCCGGCCGCGCCGCCGGACAAGCCCTCCATTGCGGTGCTCGCGTTTCAGAACATGAGCGGCGACCCGGAGCAGGAGTATTTCGGCGACGGCATCGCCGAGGACATCATCACCGATCTCTCCAAGATCGGCGGCCTCTTGGTCATCGCGCGCAATTCGAGCTTCTCTTACAAGGGCAAGTCGTTCGACATCCGGACGGTCGCGCGCGAGCTCGGCGTCCGCGCGGTGCTCGAGGGCAGCGTTCGCCGCGCCGGCGCCCGCCTGCGGATCAACGCGCAGCTCATCGATGCGGAAACGGGCGGGCACCTCTGGGCCGAGCGCTTCGATCGCGAAATCTCCGACATCTTCGCCGTCCAGGACGAAGTCACCCAAAAGATCGTCGAGGCATTGAAGGTCAAGCTCACGCCGAGTGAAACCGCCGCGCTCGGCGTCGGCGGAACGACCAATGTGAAAGCGCACGACCTTTTCCTGCGCGCGCGCGAACTCCTGTTCTCGACCGCCAGGAGCCGCGAGATGTTCGAGCGGTCGATCGGTCTCTGCGAACAGGCGATCGCCGAGGACCCGGACTATGGCGAGCCCTATGCCGGCATCGCCATGGCGCATTGGCTGAACTGGCAGAACCATTGGACCGACGACTGGGACAGTTCGCTCAGCGAGTCCAAGCGGCTGAGCGAACTGGCGACCGTCAAGAGTCCCAACATTGCCTTCGTGCGCTACGTCGCCGCCGTCGGGGCTATCTGGACCCGCGAGCTTGATCGATCCGCGGCCGAGTGTCGCGCGGCGCTGCGGCTCAATCCGAACTATGCGCCGGCGCTGGGGACGCTCGGTCTCGGCCTGACCTATCTGGGGCAGCCGCTCGAGGCGATCCCCTACATAGAACAGGCGATGCGGCTCGATCCCATGTTCCGGCAGCAATTCGTCCACTTTCTGGGCTCCGCCTATCTCGCGGCGGGCCAGTTCGCAGACGCGGCGGCCGCGTTCCGGGAGCGGATCCGGCTCAAGCCCGACACCGATCTTTCCCGCGCGCTGCTCGCGGTCGCGCTCGGCCACTTGGGCGAGGGCGAGGAGGCGCGCCGGATCTGGGGCGAACTCATGCGCATCAACCCGAAATACTCGTTCGCCGATCATGTCGGACGGCTCCCGTTCCGCCGTGAGGCCGACCGCGACCGCCTGCGCGAGGGGTTAAGGAAGGCCGCCATTCCTGGGTGAGTGAATTCGGCGCGCCGATGGAGAGCCCGTTCGCGTTCAAGCGCCACGGGTCTCGACGGCGCGCTGGCCTGCTTCGCGCTGCTGAGCGGCGCGTGAAGCGGCGCCCCGAAGAAGCCGAGTTGCAGGAACGTCGCCTTCAGAATTACCCTCCACGATTTGGGAGAGCGCTCTTGGCGACGCCGGGCTTATTGGAGGATGGGATGCCGACGGTTGGAAAGCGCCGCGGCGTTCGGGCGATGTGCGGACCGGCGCTGGGAGTGCTCTTGCTGACCGTCCAGGGTGTCCCGGCGTCCCGTGGCCAGGAGTCGGCGATCTGCAAATATTTCAGCGGACTGCCGGACGACTGCGCCGGCGCCGTTTACCGAAAATTCGATGGCCTGCGCGACTATCGCTACGAGGAGATCGAGCTCTTCGCCAGGGATCCGCTCAAGAAAGTCCTCTATGTCAGCGTCTACGACACGACGGGCCTCAACGGCGGCGATGATTCGCGCGATTCGGCGCCGCCCGAGCTTGCAAAAAAACTGGACCCGAAGAAGATCGCCAAACAATACCAGGCGCTGTCGGCGCGGATCGGTCCTCCCTACGCCTGGACGGTGGACTGGCTCGCCGACAGGGTCGGCGCGGTCAGGAATTTCGACGGCCTCAACGCGGCGTGGCGGGGAAACAGCCTCGCGCCCAAAGGCGCCCTCTCGCCAAAGCCAGTCTTCGCCCCCTATCATACGACGTTCGCGGCCAAAACGGCCGTGTTGGGATTCAAGAAGGGCTCGCAAGTCTATCTGCTCGACGATCCCAAGGACCGGACCTGGGTGATGGTGTCCTACACGAACCAGAACACGCCCGACTTGACGATCGACAGCCTCCAATCCCTTGGCGACGCGCTCAAGCTGCCGCAGGGGTGGAAATTCCGCACCGCGACCCTCGCCAAGGAGCTGGTGCTCGAGCCCAAAGCCGGCTTTACCGCGGCAATCGAGGACGACAAGGGGAACACCTACCATTTGACCGGCCCGCGGCAGAGCAACTTCGTTCCTTAGGCTCGGAGCCGCTCAAAGGACATCGCCGCAAATTGGCCCGAACCCGAGGTCATGGGTCGAGGCGGGCTCACTTTGATCGAAGGGATCCGGCGATGGCGAAAATGCGCGCGATGGTCGTTCGGCAACGTGGCGGACCATTCGTCGCGGAGGAGCGGGAAATTCCGTCCCCGGGGCCTGACGAAATGCGCATTCGCACCCAGGCCTGTGGCGTCTGCCATAGCGACGTAGTGACAGTCCAGGGCCTGTTCCCGACCGTCCAGTATCCGCGCGTTCCGGGCCACGAGGTCGTCGGCGTCGTCGACGCGGTCGGCGCGGGAGTCCATGGCTGGAGCGTCGGCCAGCGGGCGGGCGTCGGCTGGTTCGGCGGCTCGTGCGGCTATTGCCGCCAATGCCGGCGTGACAGCGGGTTCGCCTGCGAGAATGTGCACGAAATCAGCGGCGTGACCCGCGACGGCGGTTACGCCACCCACATGATCGCCCATGTTTCGGCCGTCGCGCATGTGCCCGACAATCTGGATGCGGTTCAATCCGCGCCGCTCCTGTGCGCCGGCGTCACCACCTTCAACGCCCTTCGGCATACGGGCGCGGGACCCGGCGACGTTGTCGCCGTCCATGGCGTCGGCGGTCTCGGGCATCTGGCGATCCAGTACGCCGCGCGCCAGGGTTTCCGCACCGTCGCGGTCAATCGCGGGCGTGACAAGGAGGAGCTGGCGAAAAAGCTCGGCGCGAGCGACTATATCGACAGCGCGACGCAAGATCCGGCCAAGGCGCTGACCGCGATGGGCGGCGCGAGAGCAATCCTCGCCACCGTCACCGACAGCAGGGCGATGGAGGCGATCGCCGGCGGGCTCGGCGCGAACGGGGTGATGATGGTGATTGGCGCGGTCGGGCCGCTGACGGTGAATTCGTTCGACCTCATTGGGAAAAGCGCCGGCCTGCGCGGCTGGTATTCCGGCGTGGCGCGCGATTCCGAGGACACGTTGAATTTCAGCCTCCGAAACAACATCGCCTCGATGAATGAGATCTACCCGCTCGAGAAAGCGCAGGAGGCCTATGACCGCATGTTGAGCGGCAAGGCGCGGTTCCGCGTCGTGCTAAGGATGGAAGGCTGATCTCACGCCTGCCGGAACCCGTCGCCGCGTGGCGCGCCGGATCCCGGCGCTTTGTTGCAATTCACGATCTCGTGTGTCGCTCTTCCGACTGGCGCGCTGATATAGTTGGCCGTGCCCCGGCCGGGGCCGTCGAGGAGGCGTTTCATGCAGCGCAAGAAAGCGTCCGACTTCCCGCAGGAGCTTCTCGACCTGTTCGACGGCTATGTTCATGGGGGAATGAGCCGGCGGGCGTTCCTGGACAGCGCGCAGAAGTTCGCGTCCGTCGGCGTCAGCGCGGGCGCGCTGTTCGAGATGCTGAAGCCCAATTACGCCTGGGCGATCCAGGTTCCGCCCGACGACACACGCATCGTGGCGAAGACCGTCGACGTGCCCTCTCGCCTTGGCAACGGCTCGATCAAGGGCTACCTGGTCCGGCCGGCGACCGCCGAAAAGCTCCCCGGGGTGCTCGTCGTGCACGAAAACCGGGGCCTGAACCCGTATATCGAGGACGTAGCGCGGCGCCTGGCGATCGCCAATTTCATCGCTCTTGCGCCCGACGGCCTGACCTCGGTCGGCGGCTATCCCGGCGACGACGAGAAGGGCGCGGCTTTGTTCAAGCAAGTCGACCCGGCCAAGATGCAGGCGGATTTCCTCGCCGCCGCCGAGTGGCTGAAAACCCTGCCCGATTCGACCGGGAAAATCGGCGCGGTCGGCTTCTGTTTCGGCGGCGGCGTGGTCAACAAGCTTGCGGTCAGCATGGGCTCGGGGCTCGACGCCGCAGTTCCCTTCTATGGCCTGCAGCCGAGCGCCGCCGATGCGGCAAAGATCAAGGCGCCGATCAACGCCCAATATGCGGCGCTCGACACGCGCATCACCAGCGGCTGGCCGGCCTTCGACACCGAACTCACCGCGGCCGGCGTGCCGCACGAAGGGCACATCTACGAGAACGCCAACCACGGCTTCCACAACGACACGACGCCCCGCTACGACGAGGCGGCGGCGAAAGAAGCCTGGCAAAGGACGCTCGACTGGCTCAACAAATATCTCAGGACTTGAGCGCGTCTTGGCGGGAGCCGATCGATGAGCCGGATCTTCCTCGCGGGCGCGGCGGGCGTCATCGGCCGGCGGCTCACGCCCCTGCTCCTCGCCCATGGCCATTCGGTGTGGGGCGCGACCCGCTCGCCGGACAGACGCGAATATCTGCGGGGGCTCGGCGCGCGCCCCGTCGTGGTCGACGTGTTCGACGCCGAAGCGCTGGCGCGCGCCGCCGTCGAGGCGAAGCCGGACGTCGTCATCCACCAATTGACCGACCTTTCGGGGATCCACGATCCGGCCCGAAGGCCGGAAGCCCTCGCCCGCAACGCCCGCATCCGTGACGAAGGAACGCGCCACCTCGTCGCCGCGGCCCTTAAGGCTCGCGCGCGTCGAATGATCGCCCAGAGCATCGCCTGGGCCTATGCTCCGGGACCCCTCCCCTATCGCGAGGACCATCCGCTGGATCTTGGCGCCGAGGGCGATCGGGCGGCGACGGCGCGGGGCGTCGAATCGCTCGAGCGGCAGACGCTTTCCGCCGCGCCGCTCGAAGGGCTGGTCCTGCGCTATGGCCGGCTTTACGGCCCCGGCGCCGGCGCGGACCAAGCGCCGCCGGCGCCAGCGGTGCATGTCGACGCGGCGGCCTTCGTCGCCCTGCTCGCGATCGATCATGGGCGGCACGGCGCCTACAACATCGCCGACCCCAATGGCGAGGTCTCGACCGACAAGGCGACCGCGGAGCTCGGCTGGCGCGCCGGCTTCCGATTGGAGGCGAACTAAGCCGCGTCCAATCCGGGTCTACGACCAGAACTGGGCGAGCATCGGGTGGTCAAACGGAAAATCCGCCACTTCGGTCACGACGCCCTTGTCAAGCTTGAACACCAGCACCGACTTTGTGTCGAGCGTCCTCCCCTTCCGCTTGCCCGTGTCCCGTTCCAAAACGAGGACATGATCGCCGGATGCCGCCATGGTCTGCGGCTCGGCGCGCAGAGACCCCTGGCTCTCGTGAGCAAGCCGGCCGAAAAACTCCAGGATTGCCTGCACGCCCCGGTAGTTCCCTGGCAATATTCCGGTCGCGGTCGCATGCCAGACCGCGTTCGCCGAGAACAGGGTCTTCAGCGTCTCGATGTCGCCCTTTGCGAAGGCTTCGTAGCCGCGCCGAATGACAGCAATGTTTTGCGCTTCGCTTGCGCCAGTTGCGCTCATATCCGTCCCCTTCCCTAATGTTTTGAACCGAGATTCTGACAATATGGTCCTCGGTTAAACCGAGGTTACTCGTTAATTCCTGACATGGCAATCTCAGCGAGACGGAGAACTGCCCGCGGCTTTTCTGACCCCGGCGGCCACGCGTCAGCGTTTTTTCCACCCTCTTGTCGAAACGCGCCCACCTCGCGCGTCTTTGCATCGAGCGCGGCGAAAAGGGCCCGCGCCTGACAAGGAGCGGAACGGTGCAGTACCTTTTTCTCATTCACGCTGACGAAAAGGCCCTCGAGGCCTTGCCGCCGGACCAGAACGCCACGGTGCTGGCGGCCTATGGCGCCTACATAAAGGCGATGACGGACGCTGGGGTCGGCAAGGGCGGCCTGCGGCTGCGCCCGACCACGACTGCAACCACGGTCAGGGTCAAGAACGGCAAGACCCAGGTCCTCAATGGCCCCTATGCCGAGGTCAAGGAGCAGCTCGGCGGCTATTTCCTCATCGACGCGCCCGACGACGACGCGGCGATCTCCTGGGCGGCGCGCTGCCCGGGCGCCCAGTACGGCGCGATCGAAGTCAGGCCGATCTGGGAGATGTGACCGGCTCCCTGGCGAGGCGGATCGCGTTTTACCCCCCTGTCGAAACGCAACGGAATCGAACGTCTCTGTACTGAGCGCGGCGAACAGGGCCGCGCATCCACCAAGGGAGCTGAACGATGCAGTACCTGTTGATGCTTCACAGCGACGAAAAGGCGATGCAGGCGTGGACCCAGGATCAGAGCGCCGCGATGCTCGCGGCCTATGGCGCCTACACCAAGGCGATCTCTGACGCTGGGGTGAGAGTGGCCAGCCAGCGCCTGCGCCCGACTTCGACCGCAACCACCGTGCGGGTCAAGAACGGCAAGACCCAGGCGCTCAACGGACCCTACGCCGAGGTCAAGGAGCAACTCGGGGGCTTCTATCTCATCGACGCGCCGGACCTCGACGCCGCGATTTCCTGGGCGGCGCGCTGCCCAGGCGCCGAGCACGGCGCGATCGAAGTCAGGCCGATCTGGGAAATGTGACCCAGAGCGGCGAGAACGGACGAGAGCCATGACATGCGGGATCGAAATGAACGCGGCGTTCTACCGCGGATATTTGGTCGACGATCGCAGCTTGACGCCGCATGTGGCTGCGTTGGCGACCATTGTCGCGCTCTGGTGTCTCGTCTACCTTGTTGGCTGCTTCGCTCCGCTGGCGAAGCCGCCGGCGCCCACGGCCCGGGCGCAATGGTCCGCCCTCGCCGCCCGACCGGGTCCTTGACCGCGAGACGGGCGCAGCCGAATTTCAGCCGCGCCTGATCCAGGCCGTGCGATGGCTATGACTGCTCCGAAGACAAAGCTGCACACCCTGCCGCGCGAGCCAATCGCCGCGCGCCGCGACGCGGACGCCCGCGCGGCCGCGGCTCGCGTCGCGCGCGAAAGCTACGGCAAGCTCGTGGCCTATCTCGCGGCGGGCTCGCGCGACGTGCCGGGCGCCGAGGACGCGCTGGCCGACGCCTTCACCTCCGCGCTTGCGGTCTGGCCAGACCTGGGCGTGCCCTCGAACCCCGAAGGGTGGCTGGCCAAAGCGGCGCGACGGCGGCTGATTGACGCCGCGCGCAGGCGCCGCACGGTCGATCAGGCCACCGAGACGCTCGAACTGATCGACGCCGAACTGAAGGAAGCGGCAGACGCGCGGGAGGGGATCCCCGACCGGCGCCTGGCGCTGATGTTCGCCTGCGCCCATCCGGCGATCGAGGAATCCATTCGCGCGCCGTTGATGCTGCAGACCATCCTCGGCCTGGACGCCGCGGCGATCGCCTCCGCCTTTCTGGTTTCGCCCGCGGCGATGGGCCAGCGCCTCTCCCGCGCGAAGGCGAAAATCCGCCTCGCCGGGGTGCCGTTCAAAATCCCCGAGCGCGAGGATTTGCCGGAGCGGCTCGGGGTCGCGCTGGAGGCGATCTACGCCGCGTTTTCGTTCGCCTGGGAGGAGGCATTCTCCGACGATCCGCGCGGACGCAACCTCGCCGAGGAGGCGATCTGGCTCGGCCGGGTGGTCGTCTCGCTCATCCCCGACCAGCCGGAGGCGATGGGCCTGCTCGCGCTGATGCTCCATGCCCACGCGAGGCGCGAGGCGCGGCGCGACGCGCCCGGACGCTATGTTCCCCTGAGCGAGCAAAAGGTCGGGCGCTGGGACAAGGCCGCGATCGAGGAGGCCGAGGCGCTGCTCAAGGCCGCGGGCGCGCTTGGGCGGCCCGGGCGCTTTCAGCTCGAAGCGGCGGTCCAGTCGGCGCACGCCGCCCGCCGGCTGACTGGAGCGACGGACTGGGAAGCGATCGCGCTGCTCTATGACGCGCTGTTCGCCCTGACCGGCTCACCGGTGGTCGCCGTCAATCGCGCGGCCGCCGTCGCCCATGCGCGTGGACCGGAGGCCGGATTGAAACTGCTGGACGAAGTGGAGCAAGGCGCGCTCGCCGGATTCGAACCCTATTGGGTGGCGCGCGCCGACCTCTGCGCGAAAATGGGCGAGATCGAGGAAGCGCGACGCGCCTATCATCTCGCGATCGGGCTGCAGACGGACCCGGCGGCGCGCGCGTTTCTCATCGAGCGGCTGGCGGCGCTGGCGTGAGGCCTTCAGGCGACAAGACGCCAGAGACCCGGATAGGACTGAACGAAGCCGTTTGGCGCGATTTCGAGCAAGGCCTGATACGGAACCGTCGGCGCCTCGTACCAATAGGACGCGTCCCCGCGTCGCTCGTAGATCTGCGGCAGTTCGGTCAGCGCCGCACTGTCCAAATCGAACCACGCGACCGGAAGCTCGGCCTTCCCGCCGAGGGGAAGCGCCATTCGCATGAGCTGCAGAATGTTGGTCGCCGGGGTGAAGCCGTAGTCGAGATCGACCAGGCGCTCCAGTCCATCGACCGTGGCGCCGTTCAGGCGCCAGCCGCTCCCGTCGCGCAGAATCTCGTGCTGGACAGACGCCTCGCCCAGGAAGCCGCTCAAAGCTCCCCGCGTCGTCTCAAGGCGAGCGTCGACTTGCACCTCATAGGCGACCACGGCCGACCCAAGTTCGTGTTCGAACGCGGCTGCGCCCCGAAGCAGCCAGCCGCCGGCGTGCGCCTGCAACAGCGCGGCGTCGCGGCCCGGCCGGTCGAGCCTCGTCCAGACCGCAAATTCGCTCACCTCAGCTTCCCGCCACCGGATAGGGCGCGCCTTCGAACCGCTCGGCGTGGTAGCCCTTCGCGCCGATCTCTCGCGCCAGCGGCCCGCGAATGTCGCCGGTCTCGCCCAGGCGCTTCACGATCGCGGCGAAATCCCATTTTGGCCGCCAGCC
>DATGHB010000320.1:0-3170 GCA_035308265.1 Roseiarcus sp. | reverse complement strand
AACACCCTCATGCTGCCGGGCTGCGGCCACTGGACGCAGCAGGAGCGGCCGCAGGAGGTGAACGCGGCGATGCTCGAGTTCCTGCGCGGGCTTGGCTGAGCCGCCGAGCCGCTCTCGGCAAAAGCGTGACCGATCTTGGGCGCAAGCGCCGCCGCTCCACAATTTCGGCGCAGTTTCATCCAAATCTCAGGCGATGGCCGCACGCGACAGCGGGAAGCGCGTGTGTGGACCGCAAGGGCGAGGAAACACCCATGGCAAGCGCGCTGCCAGACCAGACGAAATGGAGTCTCTCCGGCGATTATTTCGAGGCCTGCAACTGCGCCGTGCTCTGCCCGTGTCTGGTTTCGACGGCGGCGCCGATGACCGCGCAGCCGACCGAGGGCGATTGTCATGTCGCGCTGCTCTTCCACATCGATCGGGGCGCCTATGGCGAGGTCAAGCTCGATGGCCTGAATTTGGCCGTTTGCGCGTCGTCCGACGGGCCGATGGGCCGCGGCGCCTGGACCGGCGCAACTTATGTCGATGAGCGCGCCAACGATCGTCAGATGGAGGCGCTCGGCGCCATTTTCAGCGGCGCCGCGGGCGGGCCGATGGCCGCGTTCGCGCCGCTGTTCGGCAAGAGCCTCGGCGTCAAGAAGGCGCCGATCACGTTCAGGATCGACGGCAAGGTTCGCTCGGGCGCGATCCCCGGCGTGCTCTCGATGTCGGTGGAGCCGTTGCCGACGATGGCCGAAGGCGGAGAGATCTGGGCTGAGACGGGGCATCCGGTCAGCCCGAAGAAACTCGCCCTGGCGACCGCCCGCCCCGGGAGCACCTATGCCGACTATGGGCTTAAGTGGGACAATTCGGGACGAAACGGCCATTACGCCGCGATCGCCTGGTCGAACTGAGCAGGATTGCCTGGCGCGCGCGCCCTGCGCCCTGGTTTGACTTTGAGATGACGAACAGTCTTCGCGATGCGATCCGCGCGCAAGCGTCGAGCGGATTGATCGTCTGGCTTCCGGCGCTCGGCGGCTGGCTCCTCCTCTATTGGGGCGCGACCCACATGGCGAGCCCCGTGGCCCAGCTGACGATGCCGATGGCCGATTGGTCGGCGGCGAACTTCATCGCCGTGTTCATCATGTGGGCGGTGATGATGGCGGCCATGATGCTTCCCGCGGCGACGCCGATGGTGTCGGTCTTCGGGACCCTGAACCAGCGCCGCGGCGAAGCGGCAAGGACAATCGCCTTCGTCGCCGGTTACGTCGCCCTGTGGGCGGCGTTCGGCGCGGCGGCGACGGCCGCGCAATGGGCGTTGCAGGCGTGGGGCCTGCTGTCGCCGATGATCGTCAGCATGTCGCCCGCGCTGAGCGGCGCCTTGCTGGTCATCGCCGGCGTCTTTCAGTTCACGCCGCTCAAGCGCGCCTGTCTTCGCGCCTGCCGCTCGCCGCTCGGCTTTCTCCTGACCGACTGGCGCGACGGGCTTTGGGGCGCCGCGCGGATGGGCGTTCGCCACGGCCTCTATTGCCTCGGCTGCTGCTGGGCGCTGATGGCGCTCCTGTTTGTCGGGGGAGCGATGAATCTGATGTGGATCGCCGCGCTCACCCTTCTGGTCGCCATGGAGAAGCTCGCGCCCAAGGGCGACCTCCTGGCGAAGGCGCTGGGCGTTCTGATGATCGGCGCCGGCGCTGTGCGATTGGTCTGGCGGGCCTAGGGCGCCGCGCCGGGCCGCCGGCGCCTCAGGGCTTGCCGACGCTCACCACCCGGAAGGTCAGGAGCTCGCCGTCCTCTTCGCGCACCGACACGTACTCGCCGACCCTGAAGGCGTGGTCGCCGAAGCGGAAGCCTTCCTCTTCCTCCTCGTCCCTGGTCCCGGTGTTCCATTCGAAGGCCCAGGTCGAGCCGCTGAGGCCGCCGGCGCGGTGAACGATGAGGCCGCGCCTCGACGGCTCGTCGCCCCAGAAGCGGTGGGCGAAGCATTCGCCGCGATGCTGTTTCCAGGCTCCGAGATCGATGTGGCCGTCGTCGGTTAGCGGGGCGACGAAATCATAGCCGTGGCGGATCGAGCCTTGCGGGAATTCCTTCGAGCGCGCGGCGTTCAAGGTCACTTTGCGCAGTCCAGGGTGAGTTGGCGCGGTCATCGACCGTTCCTCCCTTTGCCTCGGCCCGTTCCCATGGGGCCGCCGAGCCTTCCAATATATCTATATGGATCAGACGCGCTCGAGCGCCAGCGCCGCGCCCTGGCCGACGCCGACGCACATGGCAGCGAGCGCGTAGCGGCCGCCGCGCCGCCTGAGCTCGAGGGCCGCTGCGCCGGCGAGGCGGGCGCCCGAGGCGCCGAGCGGATGGCCGAGCGCGATCGCGCCCCCATTCGGGTTGACGCGCTCCGAATCGTCCTTGAGCCCAAGCCCTCGCAGGCAGGCGAGCGCCTGCGAGGCGAAAGCCTCGTTGAGTTCGACCACGTCGAACTCCGCGGGCTTGAGGTTCAGCCGTTCGGTCAGCTTGCCGACCGCCGGAATCGGGCCGACCCCCATGATCCGCGGCGCGACGCCCGCGGTCGCGTAGCCGAGGATGCGGGCGATGGGTTCAAGCCCATGCGCTTCCGCCGCCAAACCCGAGGCGACAATGAGCGCCGCCGCGCCGTCATTGACGCCGGAGGCGTTGCCCGCGGTCACGCTGCCGCCCTCGCGAACGATGCCGCGGAGCCTGGCCAGCGCTTCGAGCGTGGTGTCGGGGCGCGGATGCTCGTCGCGTGCGACGCGGGTTGCGGCGCCTTTGCGATCCTTGATCTCGACCGCGACGATTTCCTCGTCGAACACGCCCTTGGCCTGAGCCGCCGCGGCGCGCTGTTGCGAGCGCAGCGCGAACGCGTCCTGGTCGGCGCGCGAAACCTGGAATTCGTCGGCGACGTTCTCGGCGGTCTCCGGCATCGAATCGACGCCATGGAGCCTCTTCATCGCGGAATTGACGAAGCGCCAGCCGATGGTGGTGTCGAACATCTCCGCCGAGCGCTGAAACGGCGCCTGGGCCTTGCCCATCACGAACGGCGCGCGGGTCATCGATTCGGCGCCGCCGGCGATCGCAAGCTCGATCTCGCCCGCCTTGATGGCGCGCGCCGCGGCGGCCACGGCCTCCATCCCCGAGGCGCAGAGGCGATTGACGGTCGCGCCGGGAACGGACTGAGGCAGACC
>DATGHB010000319.1:0-2502 GCA_035308265.1 Roseiarcus sp. | reverse complement strand
GAGAAGCCCGACTTCATGAGTTCCTCCTTGTGCGCGTCGTCGCGCGCGTAAAGCGAGCGCGCGCCCTGGGTCAGGCGGTAGAGCGGGGGGACGGCGAGATAAAGGTGGCCTTCCTCGATCAGTTTCGGCGTCTGCCGGTAGAAGAAGGTGATGAGGAGCGAGGCGATATGAGCGCCGTCGACGTCCGCGTCGGTCATGATGATGATCTTGTCGTAGCGGAGATCGGCGGAGCGGTAATGGGCGCCGGCGCCCGCGCCCAGCGCCTGCATGAGTTCGGAAAGCTGCTGATTTTGCGCGAGCTTGTCGCGCCCGGCCGAGGCGACGTTGAGGATCTTCCCCCGAAGCGGCAGGACGGCCTGCGAGGCGCGGTCGCGCGCCTGCTTGGCGGAACCGCCGGCCGAATCGCCTTCGACGATGAACAATTCGGAGCCTTGCGCCGACGAGTTGGTGCAATCGGCGAGCTTGCCCGGAAGTCTCAGCTTGCGCACCGCGGTCTTGCGCGCGACCTCTTTCTCCATGCGACGACGAACGCGCTCCTCGGCGCGCTCGATTCCCCAGTCGAGCAGTTTGGCCGCCTGGCTCGGCGACGCCGCGAGCCAATGGTCGAAGGCGTCGCGGACCGCGCCGTCGACCAGCCGCGCCGCTTCGGCCGTCTGGAGGCGGCCCTTGTTCTGTCCCTGGAATTCGGGCTCGCGGATGAAGACCGAGATCAGCGCGGCTGAGCCCGCCATGACGTCGTCGGTCGTCAATGCGGCCGCGCGCTTGCCCTGGCCGATGCGCTCCGCATGATCCTTGAGCCCGCGCAGGAGTGCGGTGCGCAGGCCCGCTTCGTGGGATCCGCCGTCGGGGGTGGGGATGGTGTTGCAATAGGAATGAACGAACCCGTCGGCGTTCGCGAGCCATGCGATCGCCCATTCGACCGAGCCGTGCTTGCCCGTCTTCTCGACCCGGCCGGTGAACGCCTGGTCGACGACAAGCTCCTCGCCCTCGATATCGGCGGCGAGATAGTCTCTCAAGCCCCCAGGGAAATGAAAGGCGGCTTCCGCCGGGACTTTCGACCCTTCGCCGACAAGAGCGGGCGCGCAGCGCCACCTGATCTCGACGCCCCCGAACAGATAGGCCTTCGAGCGGGCCATCTTGAACACGCGCGCCGGATCGAAGCGCGCCTGGCCGCCGAAAATCTCAGGGTCGGGGAGAAAGCGCACTTTCGTGCCGCGGCGGTTGGGCGCCTTACCGACGACGGTGAGCGCGGTGGTCGGCTTGCCGCGCGCGAAGGTCTGGCGATAGAGCGTCTGAGAGCGCACAACCTCGACTTCGAGCGTCTCGGAGAGCGCGTTCACCACCGAGACGCCGACGCCGTGCAGCCCGCCCGAGGTCTCGTAGGCGCCGCTGTCGAACTTGCCGCCCGCGTGAAGCATGGTCATGATGACTTCGAGCGCCGACTTCTTTGGAAATTTCGGGTGCGGGTCGACCGGCATGCCGCGACCGTTGTCGACGACGCTCAAATATCCGCTCTCTTCGAGCGAGACCTCAATGAAAGTGGCGTGGCCGGCGACGGCTTCGTCCATCGCATTGTCGATCACCTCGGCGAAGAGATGATGGAGCGCGTTGGAATCGGTCCCGCCCACATACATGCCGGGGCGCCGGCGGACGGGGTCGAGCCCTTCGAGCACCTCGATCGAGGCTGCGGTGTAGCCCGTCTCGTCGAGCGTTCCGTTGCGCCCGTTCAGCTTGGCATGGCCCGTTGGGAGACGGGCGTCTTTCGACGCCCTGTTGACGGGCGTGGGTTTGCCGCGCGGGGCGGCGCCGAAGAGATCGTTCATGGCCTCGTTCATGGTTTGACGAATCAAGCTGCGGTCAAGTTATCACGGGGGTGGGGGGAACAAAAAAGCGTGCTCGCGCCGGCCGGCCGAACGCGAATTCGAACCGCGCCCGGAATTCGAACGGCGCGCGCGGCAAGAACGGAAAGAAAAGCCGACGCTACATCCCCGTCAGCAGGGCGCGGGTCGCGGCCGCGACGTCCTTGTGGCGCATCAGCGCTTCGCCGACCAGGAAGGTTTCGATGCCCGACTTGGCCAGCCGCTTGCAGTCGGCGTGACTGGAAATGCCGCTTTCGGCGACCACGATCCTGCCCTTCGGAATCGAGGGCCGGAGCCGTTCGCACACTTCGAGCGAAGTTTCGAAGGTGCGCAGATCCCGGTTGTTGACGCCGACCAGGCGGCCCTCGAGGGCGAGCGCCCGGTTGAGTTCGTTCTCGTCATGGGTCTCGATCAGCACATCGAGGCCGAGATCGTGCGCGGCCTTGTTGAGGGTTTTGGCGGTTTCGTCGTCGACGGCCGCCATGATGATGAGGATGCAGTCGGC
Source organism: Roseiarcus sp. (assembly GCA_035308265.1). GTDB lineage: Bacteria > Pseudomonadota > Alphaproteobacteria > Rhizobiales > Beijerinckiaceae > Roseiarcus. Next base: position 138 of record DATGHB010000319.1, on the reverse strand, counting down.
GCCCCAGGCGCGCGCTTCCAGCACCTGATAGGCGTCGAACAGGAAATCCTTGCGCAGAATAGGGAGCGTCGTCGCCTTTCGCGCCTTGACCAGGTGGTCGGGCGCGCCCTGAAACGACGGCCCGTCGGTCAGCACGGA
>DATGHB010000318.1:0-2121 GCA_035308265.1 Roseiarcus sp. | reverse complement strand
CTGGTCAGGCTGCGGAATATAATGGTCGACGACCAATGCGGTCCTACGGTCGCGGCTTCGATCGCGGGCGCGCATGATCTCTTGGCCGGGCGGAAACTGCTCCCTCGAGAAGGTCTCGCGCCAGCGTTCGACGAGCTTCTCGGTATTGGCGATCTGATAGGCCTTGATCCCGGACGTCAGGTCCGTGCCCTGGCTCGCCCCTTCGAGATGGACGATCGCCGAGAACGGGCAATAGTAAACCTTCCGTCCCGCCGCCCTGATGCGGAAGGCAAGATCGCTGTCCTCGCAATAGGCGGGCGCGAAAAGCTCGTCGAACCCCCGGAGTTCGCGCCATAGGGCGCGAGCGACAAGGATCGCGCATCCCGAGATGTAGTCGGCCTCTCTGACGTAATTGTACTCGGGCTTGTCCGGGTCGTCGGACCGGCCGTAGTTCCAGGCCGAACCGTCATTCCAGACGATTCCGCCCGCTTCCTGAAGCGTCCCGTCGGGAAATAGCAATTTTGAGCCGACGAGGCCGGCGTCGGGGAATTGATCGGAGACCCGAAGCAAGGGCTCGAGCCAGCCTTCGCACACCAGCGTGTCATTGTTCAGAAAAAACAGATAGTCTCCCTTCGCCAGCTCAGCGCTTCGGTTCGATGTTTTGAGAAAGCCGAGGTTGGCCCGATTGATCTCCAGTCGGAGCCCCGCCACATCCCGCAGCAATTCGACCCCGGAATCGCCTGAAGCGTCGTCGGTCACGATCACTTCAAATGGCGTCGCCGGCGGGAATGCGGCGATGGATTTCAGACAGTTGAGAGTGAGCCGCGGCTTTCCGTAACTTGGAATGATGACGGACACCAGCGGATGATCGCTGGCAGGCAGCCGCACGCCGGCGACGTCGGCCTTGCTCAGCGGCCTGTTCTCGAATTTGGGGATCGGCCCGAACGTCCTGCGCCTTGGCGCCGGAGCGCCCGGCGGACTGAGGAACCGATCGAAGCGCTTCGGGCTGTGCTTCTCAGCGGAGCGCGCGAACCGCGCCGAGATTCGCGCCGACATCGGCCGGCTGGCAGCGCTGATCGCGCTCAAGAGCCGGAAATTCAACGCCGACCTGAGCGACCGCCACGGCCTTCGATAGGTCCGTGTGAGTTGACGGGCGAGATAGGCGCGCTCGCCGATCAGGTGGGCCGTCAGTGTCCGGAGCGACTCGCTCGCCGCCGCCGCGGAATCCCGCTCCGCCTCGAACTCGGCGGCGCGCGCCTCGGCAATCGCTTGCGCTTCGCGCGCGGCGCGAAGTTCATCCATAAGATCGGCGGCGTTCGGCGCCGAATCGCTCACAGTTTCAATCCGATCGCTTCGCGAAGCGCCATCGTGTCCGCTCAACCCAGGCCCCGACGCCTGAACTCATTCCCCTGCGCCCTGGGCGCTGAAGCGGCCCCTACCACCGCACGGCGACGCCTGTCGAGCGTGCTCACCGACCCTGACGCGGACTGGCAAGGCCAGCCCAATGCGCGAACCCGCGATCATTCATTCCCTGGATGGCGTAGCCTCGCAGCCGTCGCGGTCGGCGAGTTTGTAGCCGGCGACCAGAACCGCGGTCGGCGCCACGCGCTCGATGGCGTGGGGCAGGCCGCCGTCGATCAGCCCGCTCTCATTGGGCATGTCGGCGGCGAGGCGCAAGTCCCGCAAGGGCTTCAACGCCTCCGGGCGCACCCAGAACATCGTTCCGCCGAAGAAATCGAGTTTGAACGCGTCGGCCGGAACGCCCATCCGTCCGGCGATCTTCAGCGTCATGGCGCGGTTGGACGACCAGGAGAGATCCTCGGCATAGCCTTCCTTCGGCAATCGGAACACTCTTGGGCCGATCATGCCGATCGACGGGTCGCGCTCGAACATGGCGATGGCGGCGTCGGCGGCGCCCGGCGCTCCCAAAAGGTCGAACAGGAGCCGGCGGCGCCACATCGCGCCCATGTAGGTCTTGCGGCCGCCGTCGCTCGATTTCTTGCCGTGGATCTTGCAGACGTAGCGATAACGGTCGAGCCGGCCGCGTTCGAGCAGGGCGAGGAACGGACCGACGTCGCGCCCGCGATTCTCCACGACTTCGATCTCGGCGTTAGGATAGGTTTTGACGATCGTTTCGATCAG